>JAKPSR010000068.1 GCA_029571425.1 Spirochaetota bacterium
CTCCCGCCACATCGCCGCGGCCGACGAGGCCACCAGCGACCTCGCCTGCGCCGCCGCCCGCTCCGCCCTCGCCGCCCTTGGGGAAGGTAGCCCAGAAGACGCGGCGAAAACTATCGATCTCGTGATCGTCTCGACGGCAAGCCCCGATTACTTCGGGTTTCCCTCGGTCGCCTGCCTGGTGCAGGACCGGCTCGGGATCCCGGCGGCCGGCGCCTTTGACCTAATCGCCGGCTGTACCGGCTTCGTCTACGGCCTTGACGCGGCGGCCGGCATGCTCGCGTACGGGAACCGGCGCCGCGCCCTCGTAATCGGGGCCGATACCCTGACCCGGATCACCGACTGGTCGGACCGCGGCACCTGCGTCCTCTTCGGGGACGCCGCCGGCGCCGTCGTCGTCGAGCGGACGGATGCCCCCTCCTCCGGGCCGGGGAAGCGCGGGCTGATCCGGTCGATCCTCGGATCGGACGGTTCGGGCGGGAAAGAGCTCATCTGCGAGCGCGGCGGAACCCGCTCCCCCTTCACGGCGGGCGAGACGATCGAAAAGCCGATACACATCGAGATGAACGGTCGGGCGGTCTATAACTTCGCGGTTAAGGCGATCACGGACACGATGGAGCGACTCCTCACCGAGGAGGGGATCACGATGGCCGACGTCAAGCGGATCATCCCTCACCAGGCAAACCTCCGCATCGTCCAGGCGGCCGCGAAGCGACTCGGCGTACCGGATGAGAAGTTCTTCATGAATATCGAGCAGTACGCGAACACCTCGACCGCGACGATCCCGGTTGCCCTTGACGAGTACGCAAAGACCGGCGAGCTTAAGCGCGGAGACCTTATCATGACGGTGGGCTTTGGCGCGGGCCTTACCTACGGAGGAAACCTCATCGTCTGGTAGTCTCTTGCATTAAATAGGAAAATATGTCAGCATGCGCGACATATTTTCCTTCAAGAGGCATTCCATGAAACGCTTTTCTAAGCTCATCCCCGCCATCTTGACGATGCTGATCCTCGGGTCGGCCGCCATCTTCGCGGAGGAAAATGAGTCGATCACGGGCCTAATGGCGGGCCTGGTCCTTCAAATTGGTGTTATCCTGTTCGCCGTTCGCGTGGGCGGGATGCTCGTCAAGAAACTGGGCATCCCCTCCGTCCTCGGCGAGCTCCTCGCCGGCGTCGTCATCGGGCCCTACGCCCTCGGCGGCCTGCCCGTACCGGGCTTCCCCACCGGGCTCTTCCCCCTCGGTTCGGGCTCGCTCGCCGTCAGCCCGGAGCTCTACGGCTTCGCGACCGTCGCGTCGATCATCCTCCTCTTCGCCTCCGGCCTCGAGACCGACCTGGGGCTCTTCCTCCGCTACTCCGTCGCGGGCGGCATCGTCGGCCTCGGCGGGGTTATCTTCTCCTTCGGCCTCGGCGACCTGGTCGGCATGCTCCTCCTTCACGCCTCCTTCATGGACCCGCGCTGCCTCTTCCTCGGCATCCTGTCAACGGCCACCTCGGTCGGCATCACCGCGCGCATCCTCTCCGACCAAAAGAAGATGGACTCGCCCGAGGGCGTGACCATCCTGGCGGCGGCCGTCTTCGACGACGTCCTCGGCATCATCATGCTCGCCGTCGTCCTCGGCATCGTCGCCGTCCTTACCGGGCACGGGGACGGGGGCGCGCTGACCGCCGGCAAGATCGGCGCGATCGCCGGCCGCGCGTTCGGCATCTGGCTTGGCTTCACCGCCCTCGGGCTTATTTTCTCGAAGCGGATCGCCAGCTTCCTCAAGTTCTTCAAACACTCGTACGACTTCTCTATCCTGTCGCTCGGGATCGCGCTCCTTCTCGCCGGCGTGTTCGAGAAGGAAGGCCTCGCCATGATCATCGGCGCCTACGTGACGGGGCTCTCGCTCTCGAAGACCGACATCGCGGCCGTCGTGCAGGAACGCATCCACGGCCTCTACGAGTTCTTCGTCCCCCTCTTCTTCGCCGTCATGGGCATGCTCGTCAACGTGCGCGAGCTCGCCTCGGTCGAGGTCCTATCCTTCGGGCTCATCTACACCGCGGCCGCCGTGCTCGCCAAGATCGTAGGATGCGGCCTCCCGACCCTCGCGCTCGGATTCAACGCGAAGGGAGCGACGCGGATCGGCGTCGGAATGATCCCGCGCGGCGAGGTCGCGCTCATCATCGCCGGCATCGGTATTACGGCCGGCATCCTGGACGAGCGGCTTTTCGGGGTCACGATCATGATGACCTTGATCACTACCCTCGTCGCGCCGCCCTTCCTGAACGCGGCGCTGAAGATACCGGGGCGCGGCACGAAGAACGAGGCGAAGGGCGCGGACACCGAGTCCGTCAGCTGGGACTTCGGCTCGGACGAGATCGCCGACCTCGTCGTCGATACCCTCCTCAAGGACCTCAAGTCCGAGGGCTTCTACGTGCAGATGATGAACATCGACGACGGCCTCTCGCAGGCGCGAAAGGGTGACATCGCCCTTTCCATCACCGAGGAGGAGAGCCTGGTCACGATCGAGACCTCGCCCGAGGATCTCGCCTTCGTCAAGACCTCGATGTACGAGGTCGTCGTCAAGCTGAACGACTCGATCGAGCGGCTGAAGGCGAGCGCGGACCCGGTGGCGATGAAGAAGGAGATCGGGCACAAGAAGGCCCGCGGCGACAAGAGCTTCCTCAAGATGATCAACCCGCAGTGCATCACGACCAACCTGAAGGGGACGACGAAGGACGATATCATCGCCGAGCTCGTGCGCCTTCTCGAAAAATCGGGGAACGTCAGCGACCCGAACCTGGTCCTTTCAGACGTCATCGCCCGCGAGCGGACGATGAGCACCGGCATGCAGCGGGGCATCGCCCTTCCCCACGGGAAGTCGGACGGGATACGGACGATGAGCGTGGCGATAGGGATCAAGCGCGAGGGGACCGATTTCGGCTCGCTCGACGGCGAGCCCTCGCGCCTTTTCATCCTGGTTGCGTCGCCGAAGAAGCTCTCGGGCCCGCACATCCAGTTCCTGGCGGCGGTCAGCGCCATCCTCCGCGATCAGTCGATCGCGGACCGGATCATGGCGGCGTCCAAGCCCGAGGAAATCGAGGAGATACTCCGACAGGCTTCCGCGTAAGGCGGACGGCTAAGCCAGCCGGCTACGCCGGGGCCGTAAGCTCGCTCGCGACGCGGGCGAGCTCCCGGTCGAGGGCGGCGCGCTCGCGCGCCAGCCGCTCGGCGCCCCCCGACGCGAGGGACCGCTCGATGTCGGCTGCCGCGCGCCTGATCCCGGCGAGCCCAAGGTTCGCGGCGGCGCCCTTCGCGCTATGGGCGATGCGCCGCGCCTCCTCGAGGTTCCCCGAGCGGGCGAGCTCGTCGATCGTCGCCGCGGAATCGCGGTAGGCGGTAAGGAACTTCCCGAGCAGGCGATCGAGGGCAGCCCCGTCGCCGCCGAGCCGCTCCATGACGGCGTCCATGTCGTCTATGAAGGGATAATTTTTTTTCATACCGTTTATTGTACCCCACCCCGCGCCAAATTGCACCGAAAAGACGTTTAAGCCTGATTTTTTTTCAGTCGATGATTAAACGGGGGTGTATTCATGAAACGTCTTCTTTCCATTCCGCTCGCGACCGCCGTGGCGTGCCTCGTCCTCGCCGCGTCGTCCTGCCTGTCGACGCCGACCGCCATGCCGGCCCCGACCCCGGGCGAGGAAAGCCTCGCCGACCTCATCGCCGCGGGCAGGGTTAGCGAGGTTCGCCGTCGCTTCGCGAACTCGAGCGCGCTTAACCAAAAGGACGCCGCAGGGCAGAGCCTCCTCCACGTCGCCGCGCTGAAGAACGACGCCGAGATGGTGCGCCTGCTGATCGAGCTCAAGGCCGACCCGGACATCAGGGACAACGTCGGCGACACCCCGCTTTCCGCCTCCATCCAGGCGGGCTGCCTCGACGCGGCCCGCGCACTCGCCGAGGGGAACGCCTCCGTGTTCTCGGCGAACGCCGCCGGCCGACCGGTGCACGCGCTCGCCCGCGAAAAAGGAGCCGACAGTTTCACCGCCATCCTTTCCGCGAGGACGGTCGCCCAGCGCGACG
>JAKPSR010000117.1 GCA_029571425.1 Spirochaetota bacterium
GTTGTCGAGCCGGGTCGGCATCTTCATGATTCCGGGGGGAATGAGTCGCCGATAGGCGATGCGTCGCTTGGTATCGCGGTTCCAGAGGGTCGTTTCCATGAACGCGAAATAACCGGCGTCGAAAAATTCGATCTCGCCGACGTTTCCGCCATCGCAAAATAGAAGACGAAGCGTGCCCATGATGCGCACGTTCGTGAGAAACGAAGGAAGCGGCAGGTCCCCGAATGGCCGGCGAACGCCGCGTATGTCGAACGTGCCGACAGGGCCGGCGAATGTCCCGAAAACCGGCGACCCGTTCCTGATTGGGGAATCGGGCGCCGGGGCAATCTCGCGCGTGTACAACCAAACACCTCGTTCGCGCCAGTATAGCATCCTTTTCCCTTGCGGAACAGCACCAATCGGCGCTATCCTTGCCAGCATGAACATCTCCCTCTACTCCCTCGGCGCGGCCGAGGAGGTTACCGGATCGAAACACGTCCTCGAGATCGACGGTCGCTGCATATTGGTCGACTGCGGGGCCTTCCAGGGCCGACGCGCGGAGGCCGATCGGAAGAACCGCAACTTCGAGGTGCCCGCGGACAAGCTCGACGCGGTGGTCCTCACGCACGCGCACTACGACCATTGCGGACTCCTACCGATGCTCACCCTGAACGGCTTCCGAGGAAACGTCTACGCGACGCCGGCGACGCGAGACCTCGCGAACATCATCATGATGGACTCGGCGCGCATCCAGGCCCGCGACGCCGAGTACCTCGGCCGACGCGCGGCGAAGCACGGCGAGGCCTTTTCGTGGCAACCCCTTTTCACGGAAACCGACGTCGTCGCCACCGTTAACCAGTTCGTCACCGTTTCCTACAATCGCCCCGTCTTCATAACGCCGAACGTCTCCCTCGAATTCTACGACGCGGGCCACATCCTCGGGTCGGCCATGGCCCTGCTCACCGTGCGAAAGCCGGACGGCAGCGAAGTCAAGGTCGCATTCACCGGCGACTTAGGCCGAAAGCACAAGGCGATCATCCGCGACCCGGCCGTCCTTCCGCCCGTGGACTACATGCTTCTCGAAAGCACCTACGGCAACCGCAGGCACGAGTCCTCCGACGACGCCCTCGCCATGCTCGCCGAGGTCGCGCGCAACGCGGTCAAGACGAACGGCAAAATCATCATCCCCGCGTTCGCGATCGAGCGAACGCAGGAGCTCGTCTACTACTTCCACACGCTCGTCGACAAGAAGATCATCCCGGAGATACCGATCTACGTCGATTCCCCGATGGCCGTTAACGCGACCAGCATCTTCCAGGTTCACCCGGAATGCTACGACGCCGACATCCACGAAGCCTTCATCAAGCACCACAAGAACCCCTTCGGCTTCAACTCGCTCCGCTTCGTCACGAGCGTCGAGGAGTCGAAGGCCCTCAACAAGATGGAGGGACCGATGATCATCATCAGCGCGGACGGGATGTGCGAGGCGGGGCGTATCACCCACCACCTCGCGAACAACATCGGTGACCCGCGCAACCAGATACTCCTCGTCGGCTACATGGCCGAGCACACCTTGGGGCGCCGCCTCCAAAACCGCGAGCTCGAGGTGAAGATCATGGGCGAGTGGTATAACGTCCGGGCCGAGATCACCCAGATCAACGCCTTCAGCGCCCACGCGGACTATCAGGAAGCGACGGATTGGCTCAAGTCGATGGACACCTCGTCGCTCAGGAAAATCTTCATGATCCACGGCGAGCCCGACGTGCAGGCCGTTTTCAAGGACCACCTCGAGGCGCAGGGCTACCCGAACGTCCAGATCGTGAAGTACGGCGAGACCTACGACCTATGAGGGTGATTACGGGGTTTCACGCGATCGAGGAGGAGCTTCGCGCCCGCAGCGCGTCGACCGGCGATCGCGCGGGCCGGCCGGGTTGCGCGGGAAAGCGCGGCGATCCCGCCGAACCACGCGATCCGGCCGCGCGAGCGACGGCCTCTCTTCGCTTCAGCAATCCAGGCCCGCGGGCGCGCAAGATTCTCGCGGCCGCCGCAGAGATCGGAATCGGCGGCGCCGAGGCGACGCCCGACGAGCTCGACCGCCTCGTGGCAAGCCTCCCCGAAACCGCGCGCGACCATCGGGGAATCGTCCTCGTTATCGAGGGCGTCGAGCAGGCCGCGGAACCCCGCTTTGACGACTGCCTCCGCGAGCTCGCGACCAAGGACGAGGCCCTCGTCCTCGTGCTCGACTCCATCACCGACCCGCACAACGTCGGGGCCATCATCCGAAGCGCCGACCAATTCGGCGTCGACCTCGTGGTCCTTCCGGAACGGCGAGGGGTCGCCGACCTCGGGGTCGTCTCGCGCGCGAGCGCCGGCGCGTCCGCCTGGGTCAAGACCGTCGTCGTCCCTAACCTGGTGAACGCCCTCGAGCGGCTGAAGGAGGCCGGGTTCTGGGCCTTCGGCGCAGACGCCGACGGGGAGCCCGCGCCGCTTGCCCGGCTCGCGGGCAAGACCGTTCTCGTGATGGGCAGCGAGGGGAAGGGCCTTGGCCGGCTCCTTTCGGAGCGTTGCGACGCGATCGTCTCGATCCCGACCGCCGGGCGCCTCGATAGCCTCAACGTTTCCGTCGCCGCAGGCATCCTTCTATACGAGATCCGTCGACGCGACCCTCGGTGGCCCAATCGCGACGCGTAAGCGCGGCGCGAGCGAAAAAAAAAGAAACCGATCCCTGCAACCTTTCCCCGGCACGCGGCTCTAATGTATAGCGCCCCGGACGGGGCGGACTAAAAAAGGATCGGTTTTTATGCACAAGCTTCCAAAGCCCTACAATCTCGCCGAGGAGGTCGCAAACGCGATAACCCACGGCGTCGGCACCTTCCTCGCGATCGCAGGTCTCATCATCCTGGTAATTCACGCGGCGTTCGCCGCTCCCGCGACGCAACGCAGTTACTACGTCGTCTCGTTCACCGTTTTCGGGGTGTCGATGATCTTCCTCTACCTCATGAGCACCCTTTATCACTCGCTCCTTCGGACGCGCGCGTACCCGGTGTTCGAGCGGCTCGATCACTCGGCTATCTACGTCCTGATCGCCGGAACCTATACCGCCTATTGCCTAACTGCCTTGCGCGGCTCGGTCGGCTGGTGGATATTTGGGCTTATCTGGGGTCTCGCCGCGGTCGGCATCTCCCTCTACGCGGTGTTCGGGAGTAAGCTCCGGGTAATATCGGTCTTTACCTACGTCCTGATGGGATGGATCATCGTCGCCGCGGCGGGACCGCTAAAGGCGGTCATCTCCGAGCGAAGCTGGTCGTTGCTCATCGCGGGGGGGATCGTCTATACCCTCGGCGCCGGGGTATACGGCCTCAGAAAGATCCGCTGGACGCACCCAGTCTGGCATCTCTTCGTCATCGCAGGAACAACCCTGCATTACCTATCGGTCTTCTACAGCTTCTAGAGAAACGCCCGCGGCTCCCTAATCCTCGCTGACGACCACGCGGTTCTTGCCCGCGCGCTTACCTTCGTAAAGCGCGGTGTCCGCGTCGACGATCATCCGATCGATGGGGTCGCCGCGGTACAGGCACACCCCAAGGGTGATCGTCACCGTGACGCTGACCCGCCCGTCGCTGATCGGGGTGTCGCCGACCACGCGACGAATCTTCTCGGCGACCGCGCGACCGCGGGCGAGGTCGCTGTCCCGCACGACGAGCAGGAATTCCTCGCCTCCCCAACGAAACAGCAAGTCCTCCACTCGAAGGGTGCCGACGCTCCTGGCCGCTATCTCGCGGAGAACCAGGTCCCCGAAGACATGGCCGTAGGTATCGTTGACCATCTTGAAGTCGTCGATGTCGAACATCGCGATCACGAAAGGATTTCCCGAGGATTCCGAGTCCTCGACGATGTGGCTCATCCGGCTCAGCATGCTTCTTCGGTTTAAGAGCCCGGTCAACGGGTCCGTCTCCGAGATAATGACAAGCTCGCGGTGCTGGCGGGTCGCCTCGGCCGTCTCGCGCGAGACGAGCGAGAACACGCGAACGGACACGAGCACGGAGGCGAAGGCCAGTATAAGGACGGCGGCGAGGTACCCGCGGATCACGGAGAAGGCGTCGTCCGCGTCCTGCTCTGCGACGACGATCCACCTGGACCCGGGTACGCTCGAGTAGGTCGAGATCACGGTCTTCCCGTACGAGGGATCGAAGAAAAGCCCGGGGCGGAAGACGCCGGAGAGGGCGCGGCGCACCATCGGGATCTCGCCAAAGTACCGGAGCGAAACGCCAGCCGTCGACCTTACCTCGGGCGACAGTTCGGGATGCGCGACAAGGTTGCCGCCGCCGTCGACCACGAAAACCTTTCCGGTCCTTCCGTAGGAAAGGGTTCGGACGAAATCGCTGAAATGAGCCAGAGAGATATTCGCGTATAGAATGCCGATCATTTCCTTTTGATGGTCGACGACGGCGACCGAGAGGGAAACGGCGGGGACGTCCCCTGGCTGGGAAAGAAAGGCATCGGAAAGAAACGGCCCAGGATACCCGGCGCCCCGGGCCCACGTCCGGTAATTATCGCGACATCCGTTCGCCCATTCCCGCCAGGCATAGCCGCGATCAT
>JAKPSR010000122.1 GCA_029571425.1 Spirochaetota bacterium
GGGGGAGAGGTCGAGGTTACCGGCGTGGGCGAGGGGAAAGCGCCTGAACCAGCGAAGGTAAGGGTCGCAGGCGGCCGCGAGGGCGCGGCCGGCCGCGGTTTGCTCGAGGCCGGGAAACCACGACATCAGCACGCGGACGAGGCAGACGAACGCGTATACCGAAACGACCGAGCTCAGCACGTATAGGATCGATTGCACCAGCTTCCTCCTTCTCTCATTCCTTCCAGGCCTGCACGACGCCCGGCAGGGCGAGCGCCCCGTCGAGGAACTCGTCGCTCGACGGGACCTGTATCTGGTTCGCCGTCTTTATCACGTAGGGACCGCGCGGCGTTTCCAGGTGGATGAACACGGCGCATGAGCCAGACGAGTCGAATAGATAATCGCGCAGGGGCGCGAGCGCGGCCTGCTCGCCGACCGACGGGTCGATCTTGATATGCACCTCGCGGATCGACTTCGCCTGCAGCTCGTCCGGGCTGACCCAGGACTCGACGAGGAAGCTCGGCGTGTCCCGCGAGAGGTCGACCTTGCCCACGAGTCCCCACACGGTGTCGGGCTGAAGCAGCTCGCGGCCCTTTTCCCACACGCTTGGGAAGAAAGTAAGATCGATCGAGCCGTTGAAGTCCTCGAAGGACCCGAAGCCCATCCACTTGCCCGTCTTCGTCTGGTAAGGCCTGACGGACTTGATCATCCCGACGATCGTGTAGAGCTTATCCTTCTGCGCGTTCGCGGGATAGCGGAGGTCGAACGTCGCCGCGCGGTCGAAGGCCTTGCGATAGGCGTCGAGCGGGTGCCCCGAGATGTAGAAGCCAATCAGCTCCTTCTCGACGCGGAGCTTCTCCTTCTGCGGCCAGTCCTCGACCTCCTCGAAGGAGAACTCCTCGAACTCCTTCTCGCCCGAGTCCTCGAAGAGGCTCACCTGGCCGAACTTTGTCGCGTCCTTGCGGTGGGAGGCGTACTCGAAAGCGCGCTCGAGGTTGGCGATCAGCGTCGATCGGAATTGGCCGAGGAGGTCGAAGCTCCCGGTCTGGATCAGCACCTCGGCGGCCTTCTTGTTCACGGTGCGGAGGTCGACGCGGTCGAGGAAGTCCATGAACGAGGCGTAGGGCCCGTTCCTCTCGCGTTCCTCCACGATCATCGCGGCCGCCTGCTCGCCGAGCCCCTTGATCCCGAGCAGCCCATAGACGATGTGCCCGTCGACGACGGTGAAGTAGGCTCCCGACCGGTTGACGTCAGGCGGGTCGATCGGAAGACCCATCTTCCGCCCCTCGGCGATGTACTCGGGAAGCTTGTCTACCGAGGTGATCTCGTTCGTGAGGTTCGCCGCGATGAACTCGGCGGGGAAGTTCGCCTTGAGGTAGGCGGTATGGTAGGCGACGACGGAGTAGGCCGCGGCGTGGCTCTTGTTGAAGCCGTAGCCGGCGAAGGGGATCAGAATCTCGAAGATGCGGTCCGCGTCGGCCGCCTTGAACCCGTTTCGCTCGGCGCCCGCGATGAAGGTCACCTTCTCCTTCTCCATGACCTCTTTCTTTTTCTTTCCCATCGCGCGACGGAGAAGGTCCGCTTGGCCGAGCGAGTAGCCGGCGATGCGCTGGGCGACCTGCATGACCTGCTCCTGGTAGACGATGACGCCGTACGTCTCCTCGAGGATGTCCCGGAGGCAGGGGTCGGGGTATTGGATCTTGGAGGGGTCGAACTTCGACTCGATGAACTGGTCGATGTAGGCCATCGGGCCGGGGCGGTAGAGGGCGTTGAGGGCGATCAGGTCCTCCATCTTGTCCGGCTTCGCGCGCTTGAGGATGTTCTGCATCCCCTGGCTCTCGAACTGGAACACGGCGGCGCTCTTCCCCTCGCCGAGCATTCGGTAGGTCGCGGGGTCGGTGTCG
>JAKPSR010000123.1 GCA_029571425.1 Spirochaetota bacterium
CCAGCACGGCCGCGATGGTGGGCTTCGTTCCCCGCTCGCGGTATTGATAGATGTTCTCGAGAACGACGACCGAGGCGTCGACGACCATCCCGACGCCGAGAATGAGTCCCGTCATGGTCATCATGTTGAGCGTGATCCCGGCGAAGCCCATGCAGAGCAGCGTGATCAGGATGGAGAACGGTATCGAGATACCCATGATAAGCGTGCTCTTCAGGTTTCGCAGGAACAGGAAGAGAATGAGCATGGCGAGCACACCGCCCTGCCAGGCGGAGTCAAGCAGCGCCCTGATGGTGCTTCTGACCTGCTCGCTCGAGTCGGACACGATCTCAAGCGTAATGTCCGACGGAAGGCCCGAGCGGATATCGTCGAGCTTTTCGTATACCGCGTCCGCGACGCTTACGGTATTTTCCCCGCTCTGCTTCGTGACGGAAACGTACACGCCCGGGTCCCCGTTGACGTACACGTACGAGCTCGTGTCCTCGTACCCCATGAATGCCTTCCCGATGTCGGAAAGGCGCACGACGTAGCCGCCCTTGTTGGCGATAATCGCCTCGCCGACCTCGTCGACGCTCGCGAACTCGCCGACGGTTCTGACGGAGTAACTCTTTGACCCCTCCTCGATCTTTCCGCCCCCGAGCTCAAGGTTTTGCGCGGCGAGCGCCGAGATTACCTCGGTCATCGTGATCCCGTAGGCCTCGAGCCTGTTCTGCGAAACCTCGACGCGGACGATCTTCTCGCGCCCGCCGGAGGCGCTCGCCTGGCCGACGCCGTTCGCCTGCTGAAGGCGGTCGACGATATAGTCGTCGGCGATTTTCTTCAATTCCTCCGCGGTGCGGTTCCCGCGGATGGCGATCTTGATGATCGGCTGGCTCGACGAATCGAATTTCATGATCTGCGGGCTGTCGCTGTCGTCGGGAAGGGAACCGCGCACGCGGTCTATCTTGTCACGAATCTCCATCGTGACCACGTCAAGGTCGGTCCCGTAGTTGAATTCCAGCTTGATGAGGGACGAGCCTTCTGAAGAGGTAGACGTGAGCGACTTCAGGTTCGAAATCCCCGTAAGGCTCGACTCGAGTACCTTCGTCACCGATTTCTCGACCGATTCGGGTCCCGCAGACTCGTAGGTGGTGTACACGACGGCGACGGGCATCTCGATGTCCGGGAAAAGACCGATCGACACGTTCGAGATCGCGTAGAGGCTCATGATGCCGAGCAGGGCGAAGACGACGGCCGTGAGGATCGGATGGTCGACGACCTTTGATGACATGCTCATTGGTCGGCCTCCTTTTTCCCGACGTCCTTAATCTTCGCGCCGTCGGAAAGGACGGTGACGCCTTGATACGCCACCCGTTCGCCGGGTTCAAGGCCCGCAACGACCTGGCTTATACCGTCGACGGTTATGCCCCGCCGCACCTCGCGCTTTGACACGGTGTCGTCACCGTTCACCACGTACACGTAGGTCTTGTCGTAGTTTTGGACGATCGCGTCCTCGGGAACCGTGACGCTGTCTTTATAGAGCGTCGTGTAGAGCTTGACCTTGGCGAACATCCCGGAGTTTATGCGCGCGTCGGGTTTGTCGAACGCCAGGTATATCTCCTTCGTCCGCGACGTCGAGTCGACGAGCGGGGACACCCGGAACACGGTCGCGCCGAACTCGACGCCGGGGTATGCCTCGAAGGACACGACGGCCTTGAGGCCCTTTTTCAGCACCGCGACGTCGCGCTCCGAAACCTTCGCGACTACCTGCAGGCGCTCGATGTCCCCGATCTCGACGATCGCGGTTCCCGTCGTTACCGTCGCGCCCGGCTTTTGGGGCGTCGACGTTACCGTGCCGCGTATCGGCGCGTAAACCGGGCTCATCGCGTAACGCTCTCCCGGTCTTGAGGGATCGACATCCGCGATGAGATCTCCCTTTTTCACGATTGAACCAAGCTCGACGCGCAATCGCGCGAGTTTGCCGGCGATGTCCGGATACGCCGCGACCGTGTTATCGGCCTCCACGTCCCCGTTCATCTCGAGATAGGCGGTCATGTCCGCCGTTTGGGCCTCCACCGACGTTATGCGAAACGCCGATTCCCCTTCGCCGGGCCCCGGCCTAGCGCCCTTGTTGCCCTTCGGTAGGGCGACGAGCAGGGCGACTATCGCCGCGAAAGCCGCCGTAAGTATCAGATTCCTTCGTCTCATTTAGTTCCTCCCGAGCGTCCCGAAAGGAACGCCTGTAGCGTATTCAAGATCGAGCACGGCCGATACGAGCGCGTACTCCTCCTTCATCAGATTCGTCCGCGCCTCCGTCAGCGAGTCGGACGCGTCCTGCAGCCTAAGAATGTCACGCGTGCCGCTCCGATACGCCTCGTTCGTGAGGTCGTAGGTTCTTTCAGCCAGCTCGACCGAAAGCCGAAGGGCGGTTATGGCGGAGAGGGAGCGGCGTATCTCCCGTTGGCAGGACTCAATCTCGAGCGCGGCGCCCACACGCTCGTCGGCGAGCTGAAGCTCGACGTCCCTGACCGCGTCGTCCGCCGATTTGACGGCGTTCGCCCGAGACGAGAATGGGAGGTACCCGTCGAGGGCGAGGGAGACCGACGCGGATAGGTATCCTGAGTCTTCCCACTCGGAGCCGGCCGCGCTCGTCTTCGTGGGGTTGTAGACGTAACCGAGCGAGAGCGTCGGTAGGAGGTTCGACGATCTCGCTACCGACTTTGAGACCTGGGCGACGCGAAGCTCCTTCTCGAGCTTGGCGACCGAGGACGACGTCGCGGCGACGCCTGAAAGGTCCACTGGCCCGGCAATGAGGGCGTCGGACACGGATCCCGCGAGGTCAATGTCCTCGTCTTGGCCGATGCCGACGAGCCTCTTAAAGTCCGCCATGTCCGTCTCGAGCGCCGCCTTGGCGGCCTCCAGGGTCGGCTTCAGCTGCTCGAGCGCGACGCGCGCGGACAGGGAATCAACCTCCGGGACGAGACCCGCGCGCTGCTTCGCGAGCGTCTGCTCGTACTGCTTTCGCGCCGTATCGACGGAACCCTCGAGCGTGGAGACGTACGCGCGCTCGTACAGTATGCCGTAGAAGGCCTTGCGCACCGAACGCTCAACCGACCTCAAGGCGTCCTCTCGGTCGATCGTCCCCGCCTCGTACTCGAGGCGCGTCTTCTCGATTGCCTTAAAGACCGACGGTGATACGGTAAGGGACGCGGAAAGTGAAAGCGAGTACGTGTCTATTTCCGTTTCTGTC
>JAKPSR010000139.1 GCA_029571425.1 Spirochaetota bacterium
AGGTCCCGTCGCCCGCGTCCGCGAAGCGACGCCCAAGGACGCGCGCCTTATTCACGAATACGTCCGCAAGCTGGCCGACTTCGAGCTTCTCCTCGACCGCGTCGAAAGCACGGAAGAAAGCCTCCGCCGCGACATCTTCGAGCGGAAGATCGTCCGAGCACTCGTCGTCGAGGCGGTCGACTCGGACGGGGAGAGCGAGCCCGCCGGATTTGCCCTCTGGTACCTCACCTATTCCAGCTTCGCGGGTAAGCCGATCCTGTACCTTGAGGATCTTTACGTAGATCCCGAGTATCGCCGCTTCGGATTCGCGCGGGCCATCATCGAGCGACTCAAAGAAACGGCACGCGCCGAGGGTTGTGCCCGGATCGAGTGGGCCGTCCTGGACTGGAACGAGCGCGCGCTCTCCTTTTACGCCTCCCTCGGCGCGAGCGCGCGCGAGGGATGGACGAACTACCGACTCGAGCTCGACTGAGCCGACCCCCGACTTTCCTCTATCCAGGCGAGGCTCTCCGCGAGGAGCTCGATCGCGCCGAGTCGGGCGCCCGCTGCCCGCGCCGCGGCAAGGGGCCGTCGGTACATGTACTCGATCTCCATCGGGCGGCCCGCGTCCGCGTCAAGCTTCATGCTCGGCTCGTAGGCCGTCATCCGGTCGGTGAAATCGAGCATCCGGTCAACGTCCCCGTCGGCGAGGCCGAAGCCTAGGGCGCGCGCGCCGGCGACGACCTCCTCCATCAGCAGGCGCACCATCCGTCGCGAAGCGGTCCCGTCCATCAGTTCTCTTGTGTCCCGCCCGAGGACGACCGAAAGCCCGTTGTACGGGATGTTCCAAAGGAGCTTGCGCCAGCGCGCCTCGCCAAGGCTCGACGAGACCGTTACCGGAACACGCGACGCCTCGAAGTCGGCGCGGATGGACTCAAGAACGCCAGACGCGCGCGAATCGAGGGGCGCAAGGGTCACCGATCCGTAGTCGAGGTGATGGACGACGCAGCTTTCGCGCTTCTGCGCGCAGATAAAGCACATCCCGCCGACGACGAGCGCCTCCGGGAACCAGGACGCGACCTCCTCCTCCATGCCGAGGCCATTCTGCAGCACAAGAATCGCCGTCCCCGGCCGAACCGACGGCGCCAGTATATCGCGCAAGGAGGAATTCGCCGTGGTCTTGAGCGAGACGACGAGGACGTCCGACGCGGGTAACAAAGCCGGGTCGCCGAAGACCTCAGGCTTCGGGATCGCGAAATCGCCAAGGGGGGAATGCACGGTTAGTCCACGTTCGGCAAGAAGGCGCGCGTCACCCCGCGCGAGAAATCGCACCGGCCGGCCCGACTCCGCGAGCCGACCGCCGTAATACCCGCCGACCGCACCGGTTCCGATGACGCTGTAGCTGAGCATACTATCCTCCGTACTGGCCGAGTATAGCCGATTTTTTCCCCGGCAGTCTGTCTTTCCCGTAGGCGGTCGTTTATACTTCATATTGTAAAAATGATGTTTTCCTCGGTTGACAAGAGGCCATACCTCATATATTCTCATATTCGGAACGATTCCTAACATGAGTGAATCAGTTTATAAAACATCGAAGCATCGAACGGCACTGTTGGAGATACTTCGGACGACGAAAACTCACCCAACGGCGGCGTGGCTCTACGAACGGCTCAAGGAACGGTTCCCCGACCTCAGCCAGGGAACGGTATATCGAAACCTTTCGATACTCGCCGAACTGGGCTTAGTGCGCGTGCTTCGATCTGGGAAGACGTTCGATCGCTTCGACGCGGACGTGACACCCCACGACCACATGGTCTGCGAGCGGTGCGGGCGGGTCGACGACGCGGGGATTTCCGCAACCCCCGCGGGCGAGCAGGAGGCGGCTCGGGCGACGGGATACCTCGTTACTTCGCGCCGGCTCGACTACTACGGGATTTGCCCCGACTGTCAGCGATCCGGCGATCGCTGATTCGGGAGACCGTCGGCCCCTGCGGGCCGATATATAAAACCGCGCGGGATACCGCGCAAAGACGGAGGAACGAACGTGAAATCAGTGAAAGGCACCCAAACCGAGAAGAACATCCTCGCCGCCTTCATGGGCGAGTCCCAGGCGCGCAACCGCTACACCTTCTGGGCGAGCAAGGCGAAGGAAGAGGGGTATATCCAGATTCAGCAGATATTCCTCGAGACCGCCGAGCAGGAGAAGGAGCACGCGAAACGCCTCTTCAAGTTCCTCGAGGGAGGGGAGCTGACCATCCAGGCCGGCGGGGACGCCGGGATCATCGGCACGACCGTCCAGAACCTCAGGCAAGCCGCCCACGGCGAGAACTACGAGTGGCAGCACATGTACCCCGACTTCGCGAAGGTTGCCCGCGCCGAGGGCTTTGACACAATCGCGACGGTCATGGAGAACATCGCGGTCGCCGAGAAGCAGCACGCCAAGCGCTACGAGGCGATGGCGAAGCACATCGACGACGGCGATATGTGGGTCCAGGAATCGCCGACCACCTGGCGCTGCCTGAACTGCGGGTTCATCTACGTCGGAAAGGAAGCCCCGAAGTCCTGCCCCGCCTGCGCTCATCCGCAAGCCTATTTCGAGCGCCTCGCCGAGAACTGGTAATCCCGAACGCATAAATATGCACATTTCGGCCAGCAAACACCCCGAAATGTGCATATTTTTACATTTTTATAAAAAAGTACTTCCCTAAGCCTACCCAAGTTTCTATACTCAGGCCATGCCAATCATCGAAGCCACGGGTCTAACGAAGACCTACCAGAGCGCCGTCAAGGAAGGGGGCCTCGCCGGGGCCATCAAGCACCTCGTCAAGCCGGTGTACCGCGAGGTCGAGGCCGTGCGCGACGTGAACCTGGCCATCGAGCCGGGCGAGGCGGTCGCCTACGTCGGCCCGAACGGCGCGGGAAAGTCCACCACGATCAAGATGCTGACCGGCATCCTGATGCCGAGCGCGGGTTCGGTCCGCGTGAACGGGATGGATCCCTACCGCTCGAGGATGGAAAACGCCAAGCGAATCGGCGTCGTCTTCGGCCAGCGCACACAGCTGTGGTGGGACATCCCGGTCCGCGAGTCCTTCACCCTGATCCGAGACATCTACGCGATCCCGCCTGCGCGCTACCGCGACAACCTCGCCTACCTCACCGAGGTCCTTGGCCTCGCCGAGATCATGGGGCTCTCCGCCCGAAAGCTCTCGCTCGGCCAGCGGATGCGCGCCGACCTCGCGGTCTCCCTGATACACGATCCCGCGGTCGTCTTTCTCGACGAGCCGACGATCGGCCTCGACGTCGCCGTCCGCGAGCGCATCCGCGAGTTCCTCGTCAAGGTAAACGGCGAGCGTGGGACGACCGTCCTCCTCACCTCGCACGACCTCGACGACATCCGCGACGTCTGCAAGCGACTCGTCATCATCGACGAGGGGACGATCATCTACGACGGCCAACTGCAGGGGCTCCTCGACCGCGCGGCGAAGTCGCGGACCATCCACCTCCGCCTCGGCTCGGGCGGGCCCGACCTCGCGCGCGAGCTCGGCTCGCGGAAGGGAATAGAGGTGGTCTCCTGCGAGGAGAAGGCGGTCTCGCTCGACTTCGACCGCTTCGCCCTGTCCGCGAGGGACGTCGTCTCGCTCGCGATCGGGTCGGGCGACGTCGTCGACTTCCGGATCGACGAGCCGGACATCGAGCGGGTCATCAAGAACGTCTACGAGGGGAAGCTCGAACTTGGAGGCGCGCGATGAGGAAATACTGGCGCCACGTCGCCCTCGCGATCCAGGAGACGATCGCGTATCGCGTGTCTTACCTCGTCAACATGGCGTCGACGGTCGTCACCTACGCGGTGATCTTCCTGATATGGAACGCGGTCTACGCGACGCGCGCCGAGGTCGGCGGCTACGGGTGGACGGAGATGAAGTCATACCTCGTCGTGTCCCTGTTCATGAGCGCGCTCGTCTCGATGTCGAGCGAGTTCCGCATCTCTCGGCAGATCCGCACGGGGAACATCGCGATCGAGCTCCTGCGGCCGGTGGACTACCAAAAGGCGAGCCTCGCGATCACCCTCGGGAACAGCCTCAGCGAGGGCGTTCTCGTGGCCGTCGCCTGCGTCGGCTTCGCCCTCGCCTTCGGCGCCACGCAGGGCCCGCCCGACGCGCTTTCATGGCTCGGCTTCGCGGCCGCGAGCCTCGTCTCGTTCGCGACGAAATTCCTCCTCGTCTACGTCTTTGGCCTCGTCTGCTTTTGGACGCAGAGCCTGATGGGCGTCAGCTGGCTCAGGAAGGCGTGCACCGATTTCTTCTCGGGGGCGCTTATCCCGCTCGCCTTCTTCCCGCCCTGGCTCCGCTCACTCGCCGACGCGTTGCCGTTCCGCGCGATCGTCTGGGTGCCGGCGAGCGCCTTCTCCGGAAGGCTTCGCGGGCCTGAGCTTCTTCGGTCCCTCGCCCTGGGCGTCGCCTGGGTCGTGGCCCTTTGGTTCCTTGGCCGCCTCGTCTGGTCGCGGGCGATGCGCAAGGTCACGATACAGGGAGGCTGACGAGATGACGCGGACGATTTATCTCTTCTTCCGGTTCCTGGCGCAGAACACCAAGATCAAGCTCGAGTACAGGCTCGACGCGCTGATACTCTTCGTGTCGGGCGCGGCGATGCAGTCGCTCGGATTCCTGTTCATCACCGTCCTCTTCTCCAACGTGCCCGAGATTCACGGTTGGTCGCGCTGGGAAATCGTCGCCATGCTTTCCCTGATCTTCATATCCGAGGGACTCGTCTCATTTGCCTTCGAGGGCGCGTGGCAGATGGCCTTCCTGATGAACATGGGCGAGATGGACCGGCTGCTCCTCCGCCCCGTCTCGCCGATCCTGCAGATACTCACCTTCACGATGGGCGTCCATGGCATCGGGAACCTGGTGATGGGGATCGCGCTCTTCGCGCTCTCGCTTGGCCGGGTCGGAGTCGAGTGGACGCTCGCGAAGGCCCTGTTTGTGCCGGTCTTCATAGTCTCGGCCTGCGCGATCCGGGTCGCCGTGTCCTTCGCCGCGAACTGCGCGGCCTTTTGGATCAAGAGCTTCTCGAACGCCTTCCCGCTAATGGTCTACCAGCTCGCCGACTTCGCGAAGTACCCGCCATCGGTGTTCGGCAAGGCGGTCGAGTTCGCGGTCGTCTTCGTCATCCCGTATGGCTTCATAAGCTTCGTGCCGATGGTCTATCTCTTCGGCAAGGCCGCGTGGGGACCGCTCGCCTGGGCGGCACCCCTCGTCGCCCTGTGGTGCGCGTTCGCCGCTCGCGCGATCTTCTATCGCGGACTCAGGCGCTACGAGGGCGCGGGGAACTAGGCCGCGGCGGGCAACGTCGTATGCGGCGGGGCCCGTCAAGGCTCCGCGCAAAAAAAACCCGCGCCTCGAAGGCGCGGGTTCATTCGGTGGCGACGGGCCGCCGGCTTGATCCATAGACGAATCGAACGTCCGACCTAGCGCTTAGGAGGCGCTCGCTCTATCCAACTGAGCTAATGGATCGCACGCTCAACACGATACACGAAACCGCCGCTCTTTTCAACCTATGCCGACCGCCGCCGTCAATCGCCGAAACGGACGGTTGCCGCGCCGACGCCGGTCCTGATCAAGACGCGCCGAGCCGCGTCTCGCGCGCCCACCGAGCCAGACCCGACCCC
>JAKPSR010000153.1 GCA_029571425.1 Spirochaetota bacterium
AGGTCCATGTCCTTGAATTTGACGCCCGGCCGTTCCTCGCGGTCGTCGAGCAGGACCTCGATCCCGCTAGCGGCGAGCTCGGTGTAGATTCGGTCGGCCGCCTCGCGCATCGCGCCCTCGTACTTGATCGGGACGACGACGGCCTGGAAGGGGGCGACGGACATCGGCCAGACGATGCCGTCGGCGTCGTTGTGCTCCTCGATGATCGAGGCGAGCGTGCGGTCGACGCCGATCCCGTAACAGCCCATCGTCGGCATCTGCTGCTTCCCGTTCTCGTCGAGGTAGAGCATGCCCATGCTTTTCGTGTACTTATAACCGAGCTTGAAGATGTGGCCGAGCTCGTTCCCCTTCTTGCTGTAGTACTCGGCGCCGCAGGAGGCGCAGCGGTCCCCTGCCTTCACGGTGCGCACGTCGGCGACGAGATACGGCGCGAAGTCGCGGCCCGGCTCGACGTGCTCGAGGTGAAGGTCTTTCCTGAGCGCGCCGGTGACGGCGTCGTGCATCAACATCACCGACTCGTCGGCGACGATGGGCGCGGCGGCGAACCCGACGGGACCCGCGAAGCCGACGGGCGCGCCGGTGAGCCGCTCAACGTCTCGGTCGGAGGCGAGCTCCACCTCGCTCGCCTTGAGGTTCGCGGCGAGCTTAACCTCGTTGACGTCGAGGTCGCCGCGGATGCATACGGCGAAGAACGCGTCGGGATAGTAAGCCGGCGAGGCCTCGGGAACGACGCGCTTAAGGCCGTCGGCTCCCGGGGTTCCCTTGAGGTCAAGCTCGCAGTTGATCGCGCGATAGATCAGCGTTTTGATGAAGGCCTTCGGGCTCGTCTTGAGGAAGGCGCAAAGCTCGTCGATCGTCTTGACCGCGGGGGTCTCGATCGGCGAGGGGGTTTTGTCGGCCTTCGCCGATCCAGGGCCCTCGGTCACCGGGTCCGGCTTGCAGGCGGCCTTTTCGTCGTTCGCCGCGTACCCGCACTTCGGGCAGAGGATCAGGTTGTTGTCCCCAACCTCGCTCTCGACCATGAATTCCTCTGATCCGGTGCCGCCCATCGCGCCCGAGTCGGCGCGAACCGGAATCACGGAAAGCCCGCAGCGCCGAAAGATCCGCCGATATGCCTTGCCCATCGCTTGGTAGGTCTCGTCAAGGCTCGCGTCGTCCGCGTGGAAGGAATACGCGTCCTTCATCGTGAATTCACGCGCGCGCATCAGCCCATAGCGCGGCCGTATTTCGTCGCGATACTTGGTATTGATTTGGTATACGGATAGGGGAAGTTGTTTATAGGAAGAGACCTCGCTTCGGAGAAGGGCGACGAAGGCTTCCTCGGCCGTGGGGCTCACGACGAGCTCCTGATCGACGCGGTTCTTGATCCGGAGCATCCCCGGGCCCATCGTCTCCCAGCGCCCGCTCTCGCGCCATATCTCGCCCGGCACGACGACCGAGGGCTTGAACTCGAGCGAGCCCGTCGCGTCCATTTCCTCGCGGACAATAGACTCGACCTTGCGGAAGGAACGAAGCCCGAGCGGGAGGTAGGTGAACAGCCCGTTCGCGAGTTTGCGGATCATCCCGGCGCGCAACAGGAGCCGGTGGCTCGCGACGACCGCCTCCGCGGGGACCTCGCGCAGGGTCGGCATGAACATCTTCGACATCTTCATAGCGTGTACCTCTCGATTGTTGCGCCATTGTAGCCGGAACGAGGCCCCGTTTCAAGCGAAGCCAATTACTGGGCAGGTTCCTGCGGTCCCGCCCCGATTTTAAAGGTCCCTTTGTAGTAGAGCTTTCGGATCTGCGGGGCCTCGGCCAGGAAACCTTCGAACCCAACGGCCTTAATCCGGCAAAGGTTATACATCTTGAGGTTATGAGGATAGAAACCGGCGCCCTCGGCAAGCGGCATCAGCCGTCGGCATGGAAAGTCCGCGCAGTCCGAGCAGAAAGCCACGCCACGGGATTGAACGCAGGCAAGGGTCTCGCAACCCGAGAAGAACACGCACCCACCACCCGCGCGGCATCCTTTGCATGCCATCTCCTCGGGGGTGCACCCCCGCCGGGCGGCGGCGCGCTCCCACGCGTCCCTTCTTCCATTCGCCTCGAAAAGCTCGCAATTCGCGCAATCGATCCCGCACGGGGCCACCAAATTCATGTCCATCGGTCTACCTCCCTTATTTTTCTGGAAGTATATCAGATTGCGCGGTGTGCCTGTGCCTTTTTCATTGAGAACTGACCAGTCGGTCGTCGTAAGTCGTCACGGTTCGCTTTATTTTCCCTTTTCACCCTCGAAAAACCGGCGATTGGTACTTTATATTTCCCTTTAATACCCATATACCAAATTGATTTACAATCTCTTATATTGTAAAGTGGCTGACAAGAATCGGTATCTTCCGACCAGCATGGAGGGGCTATGCTTCTTTTGAAAAAGTTTACGCGCGCAACTATTTTTTGTATTCTGTTTTCCCTAATATCGTGCGTTACGACCGGGCCGGACGCGTTCCTAGCCAAGGCTGTTTCCGCGCCCGACAAAGCGGAGTTCCTGTATCAGAAAGGGGTACAGGCGTATGAAAGCGAGTTAATCGACAAAAATAACATAAACGCCATCGCGGAGGTTCGGGGTTTCTTCGCAAACGCCATTGCCTTCGATCCCTTGCACTCGAAGGCGCAGGAGTATCTCGACAAAGTCGATACTTTCAAGGAAAAACGGCTTAAATCCTACGTCGCCCAAGCGAAACGGCTCAACGCCAAGAAAAGCAGGACCGACAAGGAAAACTACGAGCTCGCCCTCGCGGTCCAGCGGGCGGCCACGATCAACGCGGTCGACAAAGAGGTCCTTAAGCTTAAGGCGGACACGTCCGACGTGCGCCGACAGGTCGTCCAAACGCGCCTGACCAAGCTCAATTCCGTACAGGGAAAGATCCTGGCGGAAAGCAAGACGCAAAACATCGCCAAGCTCATGCCGCAGGCGACCCGCCTCCTCACCGAAATCGATAACGTGGACCCGGGGAACGGGGACGCGAAAAGATCCCGCGCCGCCATCGACGCCCACGTGTCCTCACTCGCCCAGAAGGACATCGACCTTGCGCGCCAGCGCCTCGCGCAAAAGCGTTTCGGCGAGGCCGAGACGGCTATCCTACGCGCGGACCGAACCCTTGCGGGTCTTGGCGGGAACGCTGGAAATGAAGTCGCAACTATAAAGTACCAGGTGTACTTTAAATGGGCCCAAGCCCTTTACACCCTTAAAAAATACGGCTCCGCCGACCAAAAGGTTACCCTCGCCCTACGAGCGAACCGAACGACGGAGGCCGTAGACCTAAAGACCCGCATCGCGAAGGCGGCATCCTACCGGGACTATGACGCCGAAATCGACGACATGCTCGCCGAGATCGACGCGGATATCGAGCGCGGGGACCTTGCCGGCGCGTGGGATGGGATCAACAGGAATTCCGCGAAGGTCAAGAACGAGGCAAACAAGGCAAAGATCGAGAAAAAACGCGACGCCGTGCTCGCCCAGCTGAAGACCGTGTACGACGAGGGCATCGCCTCCTACAACGACGAAGATTACGTGGACGCGCGAAAGAAATTTACCCTCGTCGTCCGCATCAAGCCCGACTTCGAGCAAGCCCAGCCCTATCTCGAGCGTACCAAGAACAAGCTTCGCGCGCTGGAAGGCGCGGAATAACGCGAGACGTACGCGACCAGCGCAGTCGCCCGCCCGGGGACGGGCGACTAGACCATTCCCCGGAAGGATTGAGCAATGGATAAGAGAAAAATTCTATTTCGCGCTTTCGACCTCCTCGTCGGCGCCGCTTGCATCGCGTGGTTCTTCTTTCCCGTCGCGATGGGGCCGATTTCATCCGGGATCTCATTCGTGCCCTATACCATGCCGCTCGTGTATCACGTCATGGCGCCGGAGGTCCTCGGCGGCTACATCCTCTTCCTCGCGTACCTCGTCCCGCTAATCGGGGTTTTCAAGATCGCGTCACCGCTCGTTAAGAAGTCGCTGGGGGGCTTTGCCGACCCAATGGGTGTTGTGTCCTCGTTGTTCAGCATCGTCGCGACGGCCATCATGCTTTACGCGTTCGCGTTTCCCCTTACGCGCTTCGCCGACTCGCGAACGTACTTCTATACCCTGCCCACCGTCATTATCGGTATCGCCGCGGGTGCCTTCGTGCTCAACATCGCGGCCGTCACGGGCTTCATCAAGATACTTAACGCCCGCGACGCCGTGTACCGCGAGTACCGGGAATTTAAGGCGATGCAAAAAACCCTTGGCAAGGAACGGGACCAAAAGCCGGTATCCTTCCTTGAATTCCTGTTTCGCATCCGCTCGAAGCTTTTCTTCGCCTTCATCGGCATCATCTCCCTGATCCTGGTGGTCTTGAGCGTCCTGTTGCTGAACAACTACCGAACAACCATTCTCAAGGCCGTCGGAGACGGCGCGCGACGCCAAGTCGAGCAAGCCTCGTCGAACTACCGCATCAATCTCGGCGATTCGATTGCCATGTTCGAGTACCTGAATCGCCTCGTCGACCTCAACAAGAAAGCCGAATTCGCCTACGAGTCCCTCGTGCTGTACTCGAACCTCAAGGACGAGCGTTTCCTTGACGAGCCGATAGAGGCTCTTCCCGATTTTCGCGTCGAGTATTCGACCCTTCAGCCCGGCTCTCAGTTCCCGCTGGGTGATTCCCTTCCCGGGCCTGTCGCGCTTACCTACCTTAAGGGCTATTCGGCGACCCGCAACGTGCTTAGCATAAAGGACGCCGAGGCGGGCACCATCCGTTACGTCAGCCCGATCATCAAGCAGGACACCATCCGAAACGGCGACGAGAAAATCCGCCGCGAGCGGCTTCTGGGCTTCTCGGTAATGACCTTCAACGAAGACGTGATCATGCGGCCCTACTACCTGACGCGCGTCACGGTGTTCGTGTTCACGAGCATGTTCATCTACATCGCCGTCATCCTGACCTACATAGTCGGAAACTACATCGTCAACCCGCTTCTCTTCCTCAGGATGAACGTGCGGAAGATATCTGACATCCTTACGAACATGATCCGCGGAAACTCGCGCATCTCGGCGAACACCCTGGTGTACAACGACGCCGTGCACAGCCGAGACGAGATCAAGTCCCTTTCGGGCGAGATCAACGACATGGTCACCGTCATCCGCGGGATCATACCCTATATCTCGGCGTCGACCCTCAAGCACGCGGGAAAGGGCGAGGCGACGAGCGGCGAGAAGGAGCTCACCTTCCTCTTCACCGACATCCGCGGCTTCACGACCCTCTGCGAAGGCATGAAGCCGGACGAGGTCGTCGCGATCCTAAACCGGTATCTCGACCTCGAGACCGAAATCATCCTGAACAACCACGGAGACGTCGACAAATTCGTCGGCGACGAGATGATGGCCTTCTTCGAGGGGCCGGACAAGGAGATCAACGCGTGCCGCGCGGCGATGCAGATCCGCCAGGCGATGATGGAGGAGCGGGAGGCTCGCGAAAAGGCGGGCCACCCGGTCGTCTCGATAGGCATCGGCATCAACACCGGACCCGTCGTCTTCGGATCGGTCGGCGCGCGGGACCGCATGGACTTCACGTCAATCGGCGACACCGTTAACCTCGCGGCCCGGCTCGAGGGCGCGAACAAGGCCTACGGCTCGAAAACGATCATCACGGAGGCGGTGTACGAGCGCGTGCAGCAGAAATTCCTTTGCCGCGAGCTCGATTTCATCGCCGTCAAGGGAAAGACCGAGCCGGTCCGAATATACGAGATCCTGCAGGAGATCCCGCGCGTGATCCCCAAGCTCGAGCAGATCAGGGAACTTTTCGAACGAGGGCTTGGGTATTACCGCAAGCGAAAATGGGCGTCCGCGGCCACCGCGTTCCGCAAGAACGCGGAGCTCTTCGGGGACGAGCCCTCAAAGGTCTTTCTTGAGCGCATCGAGCACTTCGAGCGGAACCCGCCGCCGCCGTCCTGGGACGGGGTGTTCCGAATGACGGTTAAGTAAGCCGCGCCCGTTCGGCACTGGCCTACCAGCCAAAAAAGGCCGCCCTGGATGGGCGGCCTTTTCGTTTCACGGGATGCGCGTAGCGCCCCCGAACGCCGGACTACAGCGCGGCGGTGTCGACCCTATCGAACTCCTCGACGATCTCGGCGGCCGGCGGCTTAGTCAGAAGGCTAACGGCGACGATCGCGACCGAGGAAAGCACGAAGGCCGGCAGGAGCTCGTACACCCCGAAGGCCCCGCCGAGTTTCCCCACGATTTCCTTCCACACGACGACGGCCACGCCGCCCGTGAGCATCCCGGCCACGGCGCCGGGAAGGTTCGTCCGCTTCCAAAAGAGCGAGAAGAGCATCAGCGGGCCGAACGCAGCGCCGAGGCCAGCCCACGCGTATGAGACAACGCGGAAGATCGAGTCGCTCCCTGAGAGGGCGACCCACACGCCGAAGGCGGTAACAAGGAGCAAGGTAACGCGTGCGACCCACATCACGAATCGCTCCGAGGCGTCCTTCTTTATGAGGCCCTTAACGAGATCGTTGGCGAGGGCCGACGAGGCGATCAGCATGTAGGAGTCGGAGGAGCTCATCGAGGCGGCCAGGATGCCCGAGAGCACGAGGCCGGCGACGACCGGCGGGAAGAACGAGACGGCCATGTGGATAAAAACCGTCTCGGAGGCGCCGGCCGTCGTCAGAAGGCCCGGAAGGAGGGCGCGCCCTACCATGCCGATCGCGACCGCAGCGAATAGGGATATCACACACCAGGTAACCGCGATCAGCCGCGACTCGCGAACCTTCGCGGGGCTCGAGATCGCCATGAAGCGAAGGAGCACTTGAGGCATCCCGAAATAGCCCAAGCCCCAGGCCATGCACGAAAGGACGCTGAGAAGGCTATACCCCGTCCCAGGGCCGAAGGCCCCCTTCCCGCCCACTACCGCCTGCGCATTGCCGGCAGCCGAGGTAACCGCGACGCCCGAAGCGTCGACCGGGACCGCGATCCCAAGCAGATCGACGAAACGCGGTATCTCGCGAAGATTGGACACGACTTCGCCAAGACCGCCTGCCTTCGCGACCCCGACGGCGAGCACGGCGACGAGGGCGAAAAACATCAATATGCCCTGGAAGAAGTCCGTCATGCTCTCGGCGAGGAATCCACCGATTAGGGTATAGACGAGGACGAAGAGGGCGCCGAGCACAACCATCAGCTGGTAGTAGTTTTCCATGCCGAACACGTAGCCGAAGAGCTTTCCGAAGGTAACGAACTGGGCGCCGACGTAAATCGAGAAAAAGACGAGGATGGTGACCGCGGCGATCGTCATCAGGACACGACGCCGGTCGCGGAAGCGATTGCTAAAAAAGTCGGGAATGGTGATCGAGTCCCCGGCGACCTGCGAGTACCGCCTAAGACGAGTCGCGACGACCCGCCAGTTCACCCACGTCCCGATCGCGAGGCCGATCGCCGTCCACACCGCCTCTCCGGCCCCGGTGAAGTAGGCGACGCCGGGCAAGCCCATCAGGAGCCACCCGCTCATGTCTGAGGCCTCCGCGCTCATCGCGGCGACCCAGGGACCGAGCCCACGCCCGCCGAGGAAAAACTCCTCCGCGTTCTCGTTGCTCTTCTTCGCGTACCACAGCCCGACGCCGATCGCGAAAAGTAGGTACCCGCCCATCGCGAGCAGGATTTGCACGTTTCCAGCGCTCATGTTCACTCCTTGGAGAACTTAGAAATCAGCCGGATCGCGACGTACCCGGCGGTAAAGGTAAGGACGCAGAGGGGAATCCCGAGACCCGTTGGGTACCCAGGGAAGACGTCGATGATCGAGCCAACGACGAAACCGATGATCACGAAGTAGGTGACCCGGGGATAGCGCGTCAGCGCGCGCTCGACGAGGCTCGTGATAAGGGCAACCCCGACGAGACCGCCGAGGGCGAGCGGAACGAGGTATAGGAAGTTGGCCGCCTTGATCGCGCAAAGAGTGGTCTCGTACATCCCGAGGACGAGGAGCATGTGCGAAGTACTGATCCCGGGCAACACAAGGGCGATGGCGATGATTATACCGGACACGAAGAGCATCGCCATCGTGCCGAATCCGCCCACAGCAGAGGATGCCTCCGGCTTCGGCAAGTAGCCGAGCGACAGGACGATGGCGACCCCCGCGAGGGCGAATAATATGTAGACAGGCGAAAAACGCTCGACCTTGGCTTGTCGATACAGCATCGGCACGCTCCCGACGATGGCGCCGAGGAAGAGGAACATCATCGGCAGGGGCCAGGTCTCGACGGCGTAGAGAAGAACTCGCGAGAAAAGGACGATGCCAATGAGCGCCCCCGCGCAAAAAACGCCGAGGAAAAGCAGGTTCCCGCGAACGTCCTTGAAGAACGTGCTCACCGAGTGGATAAGTCGGTCGTAGATCCCGAGAATGATCGCCGTGGTACCGCCGCTGACGCCGGGTACCAGCATCGACGCACCGACGATAAGACCTTTCAGCGCGACGGAGAGATAACCTAGTTTCATGGATTATTCCTTATTATTACGTGATTTTAGGGGATCGATTCCCGCGCGTCAAGAAAAATCCCCTTGACAGTTCAAGCGTATTGGTGTATTACTTACTTAGAACACTAGAAAAGGAGAACGGATGTACGAATTTGACCCGAATATCCCTATATATCTTCAAATCGTAAACGGGATTAAGCGGGAAATCGTGTCTGGCGCGCGCCAACCGGGAGACCGACTTCCCTCCGTCCGCGAGCAGGCCGAAAGCCTGGCGGTAAACCCAAACACCGTCCAACGCGCCTATCAGGAACTCGAGCGCGAGGGCGTATGCGACACCAGGCGCGGAACCGGAAGTTACATCTCCGAGCGAGACGGCTTAATCACGGCATTACGGGACGAGATGGCCCGCGCGCTCAGGCGAGCCTACGCCGAGGGCATGCGCGCGCTCGGCTTTACGGACGAGGAAATACTCTCCGCCCTGCGCGCGGAGCTTGATGGAGGAAGAGCGACATGAGCGTGATACTCGAGACGCACGACCTGAGGAAGAACTACTTCGCGAAGCCCGCGCTCCGCGGCGTCTCCCTCAGCCTGGAAAGCGGCCGCATCCTTGGGTTGATGGGCCCGAACGGCTCCGGAAAAACCACCTTCCTGAAGATCGTCGCCGGCCTTCAAAAAGCCAGCGGCGGCGAGTTCTCGGTGGCGGGCACGCCCGGCGGGCACCGGACGAAGGAACTCGTGTCCTTCCTGCCGGACCGGAACATCCTGTTCCCATGGATGACCTGCCTGGACGCCATCGGCTTTTACGCCGACTTCTTCGGCGACTTCGACCGCGCGAAGGCGCTCGACATGCTCTCCTTCATGAAGCTCGATCCCTCCGAGCGGGTTAAGACGATGTCGAAGGGAATGGTCGAGAAGCTGAACCTTACCCTCTCGTTCTCGCGGCGCGCGCGGCTCTTCCTCCTCGACGAACCCCTCGGCGGCGTCGACCCGGTTGCCCGCGAGAGGATCGTGACGACCATCATCAAGACCTGGACCGAGGACTCGGCGATCGTGGTGAGCACCCACCTGGTCAACGACGTCGAGCGGATATTCAACGACGTGGCGATGATAGACGAGGGCGAGATCGTCCTCTCGGGCGACGCCGAGGAACTGCGCCAGGCGCGCGGCAAGTCGATCGACCAAATCTACCTCGATACCTTCGGGGACCGGTAAGGGGGGCGGGATGATAGATATATTTAAGTACCAAATGAAGGGGAGGATCAGGATGATCCTCCTTATAAACGCGGTCTTCGCGTTCGTCAACATAGCGGCCTACGTGACCGAGATACAGGCGATCGTCGGCGGCGTCGCCGTCGCGGACGGCAGATTCGGCGCCGAGGCGGGCTTCTGGGTGCCGCTCTCCTTCGCCGTCACCTGGATCGCGAACTTCGCCCTCTTCTTCCTCTGCGCCTCCGGGTTCTCGGATCAGCTACTGTATAAGGACACGAGCTACTTAATGCTTCTCCTACCGCGCCGAGGCTGGCAGGTTATCGCGGGACGGCACCTCGCCGGCTTCGTCGAGTGCCTCGCGTACGCGATTCCCGGTTTCGTCTACTTAACGGTGCACCTGTCGCTTTTCTCGCTCGTTTCCGGTAATCCCGCGATAGGATTCCTTAGCGTGTTCGCTGAAATATGGAAGTTCATCTTCGTCACGAACGGACTGTCGACGTTGACCCTGCTCTTGATCCTTGTCTGCGTGTTCTTCGTCAGCGGCTCCCTCTTGAGCTTCGCCGCGATCTCGACGCGCTCGTTCATCAGGTCGAAGGCCCTCGCCACCGTCGTATCGATCGCCATCTTCGTCTTCGTGACGAACTGGACCGTTAAGGTCGGTACCGCCGCGAGCGAGCGCCTGCAGTGGTTCGGCCGGATATCCTTCCAGTTCACCGGATCAGGGTTGCCAAACTTCAGCTCGTTCGCGGGAACGCCCGCGGGTAAGGAGCTGTTGATACCGATCGTGCCCATCTTGGTTTTCACCGTGCTCGGCGTCGCGCTTTTCGCGGCGTCATCCTGGCTGTGGGAGCGAAAAGTCGAGCTCTAGGTGTTCAATAAAAAAGGCTTAAGGCGGACGGCCAAGCGGCCCGCCTTAAGCCTTCGTCCCGCGGCAGGAATGGATCCTTACGCGTGCGACTTGATCAGGGCGACGATCTTATCCTTCGGGATGAGCCCAACCGTGCGGTCAAGGGTCTCGCCCTTGCGAAAGAGGATCATCGTCGGGATGTTCGAGACGCCGAACTTAACAGCCAGGTCGGGCTCGTCGTCAACGTTGACTTTGGCCACGACGGCCGAATCGCCGACCTCTCGCTCCACATCCTCGAGGATGGGACCGAGCATCTTGCAGGGCCCGCACCAGGGGGCCCAAAAGTCTACCAGGACCGGTTTATCCTGACTGATTACCTTATCGAAGCTTTGGGCGTTCGTATGCAAAACTGCCATATGCGTGCCTCCTTGAACGGTCTAACTATGTTAAATATACGGGATTCCTGGGCGAAATGACAGTGATAATGTCACAGTCCGGCAAGCTCGTAGAGAAAGAGGGTCGCCGCCTGGGCGACGTTGAGGCTCTCGAGCTCGCCCGTGCCCGGTATCCTGACCAAGTGGTCGCAGGTGGCCTGAACCGCGGACGAAAGCCCGCTTTCCTCGTTCCCAAGGACGACGAGGATCCCGGTCTCGGGATCGACGAGGCTTGATAGGTCCTGAAGCCTATTCCGCGCGCGATGGTCGGCGCCGATCCGGGTCATCTTTCCGGCCGCCTCCTCGACGAGCCAACGGGCGGACGGGGCGCGGAAGACCTCGACGAGCTCCATCCCGCCCTGCGCGACGCGGTAGGAGCTAGTGGTGATCTCGGCCTGCTCGTCATCCTCGCCGATGACGATCTTCGAGATCCCGAAGAACGCGGCGCTGCGGACGATGGCCCCGAGGTTGTTCGCGTTCCCGACCCGGTCAAGGACGAGCACGCGCTCTCGGGCGACGCGCCACGCGTCGAGAATCGTCCGGTCGACGCGCGGTATCTCGGGCTCGGCGATCATGGCGACGACGCCCTGGTGGTGAACGCTTTGGCAGAGCTTCTCGAGCTCGGATTCGGACTCGACGAGGCGATAGAGGCGCCTGGACGCGGCGAGGGCCTTGCACACCGGCCCAAAGGCACGGGAGCGCGCCTGGGTGAAGAAGAGGCGCTGTATGGCGTCGGGATGCCGCTCGGCGAGGGCCTTAACCGCCTCGAAGCCGCAAACGGCGAGCTCCCGGCGTTGCTTGTTTTTCATGGAGGCTCCTTATGGCGCAGTGTAGCATACGGAACCCGGCGCGCAAAGCGCGCGGCGCGCTTTGCGCGCTATCGGAAAGAGCGGTCCTTGACCAAGTTTCTCGGTTTCAGTATGTTATGCACAAAGTTACCGAACGTTCGGTAACTTTAAAGCTACGAATGGGGGTATGGATTAGCATGGGCGCGCGGCGGGGCGAGGACGGAAAAACCAGAAAAGAGCAAATTCTCGCGGCGGCGTTCTCGCTTACCACGGCCGGGAACCGATGGAGCCTCGCCGACGTCGCGCTGGCGGTCGGGGTGTCGAAAACGGCCCTCTACCGGCACTTCCGCGATAAGGACGAGCTACTCCGCGAGATGGACAACGCCCTGCTCGACCGCATCGTCGAGACCATCAACGCGGCCCCTTCCGGCCGGGTCGGCGTCAGCAACGCCGTCGTCAGCTTTTTCCGCGAGAACCCAGGCTATTTTTACCGCATCCATTCCCGAATCGCGGAGGATCCTCTGTTCGTCGAGTCGGCGATCGCGGCGATCCGCGATCGGTGCCCTCTCGTCGGCGCGGTGTTCGCCGAGGCCGACCAGTTCGGCGCGCAGAAGAAAGCGCAATTTCGACTCGGTCTCCTGAAGGGAGCGGTAACCGTATTCTTCGCGAGCCATCCCCAAGTCGACTGCGCGGACTGCCCAGAACGCATCCTCGAGTGGCACGAGAACGGGCTACCGAGCCTCGCCGTTCCCTCGGACGGCAGGCTCGACGCGCTCGAACGCGCGTGCAGTCTCGACGAAAGCGAGTTCCAAGACGAGACCCCCATCCTCGAGGCAATCGCCTCGGTCATAGCAGAACGCGGGATCGCGAACACGACGATTGAGCGGATCGCGGAACGAATGGGCACCGCGAAGAGCAGCCTCTATTTTTACTACAAAAACAAGGAGGAGATGCTCAACGTCCTCCTCCAAAACCACATACGGAGAATCGAGAGCCTTACCGGCAGGATAGTCCCCTCCGGGCGAGACCTCGCCGAGCAGCTGTACATCAGCGTCGCGCTTCAGACGAACTACCTGATCCTTCAACCAAACTCGATCCCGGTGTTCAACTGGATACATTACGAGATGACGACCGACGGTGACCGCGAGAGCGTCACGAGCGCGGATCTCGCCGAGTTCCTCTCGCATTACCGAGTCGACGAGCTCGGCCCCGACAAGGAGCGCTTTATCTACGTCCTGAAATGGGCCATGGTCCTCGCCTCGGCGACCGTAAGCCAGGGGATGCGGTTCATCGACGACCCAAAGAAACTGCGACTAGCCGTCCGCGATATGTTTAAGCGCATACTTCGCGGCGAGAAGGAGATATCATGAAACGGAAACTAGCGACTCTCGCCCTGTCCCTCTGCGCGGCGGCGGCCCTCTGGGCGGAGGAAACCGCCGCCCCCATCACGGTCACCGTCGACCGAGCCGTGGAGCTCGCGATGGAGAACAACATCCAGCTCCAGTCGAGCGCGATCGACCTACGCATCAAGGAGCGGTCGAAGAAGTACGCATTGAACGTCTTCATCCCGACGGTTCAGGCCACCGGCTCGCTGGTCAGGCAGAACAACGTCTCGAACCCCTACGCGCCGATTCTCTCACAGATAATCCCGGGGTACGTCGAGGAAACCCCGTCGGAGTCCGACCATTGGATGGCATCCGCGGGCCTTTCCTTCGGCCTCAACCTGAACATGGCGCTGCTCGAGGGGCTTCGCGCGACGCGCCAAAACTACGACGCGGGAAAGCTTACCTACGAGCAGGCGCGCGCCCAAACCGAGCAAAACGTCCGTAAGGCGTTTTACGGCATCCTGCTCCAGGAAGGGTCCCTCGCCCTCGCGAAGGGGAAGCTGGCGGCGAGCGAGGACCGGATGAACCAAACGCGCATCAACTACTCGAACGGCCTCGTCCCCGAGCTCGTGTACCTCCAAACGCAGCTCGCCGTCGAGACGCAAAAGCCGGCTATCCGCGAGGCCGAGATCGCGCTTGACGAGCAGCGCAAGCTCTTCGCCTTCCTTATCGGGCTGCCCACCGACGCGACTATCGTGCTCGACGGGAAGATCGATCCCGAGATGAAAACCTTCGACGCCTCCTCTCTCGTCGAAGAGCACCTCGCCGACCGCTTCGACATCGCCCTCCTCGCCAAGAACATCGAGATGATGGAAACCCAAATAAAGGCGACGAAGCTCCAAACCTACACCCCGAGCATCGCGCTGAGCCAGAGCTTTAGCCCGGTCAAATCGGACATTTCCTCCCCCTGGCTCGACAGCGACAGCTGGACGGACAATTCCGGCGCCTTCAGCATAACCCTCGCGTTCAACCTGACGAATATCCTCCCCTTCTCTCCCGCGGGCGTCGCACTCGCCGAGCAAAAGGACGCGGCGAGGAAGATCGAGCTCGCGCTCGCGCAGGCGAAGATCAACGCCCGCGTCGAGATCGAGGCTCTCGTGCAGAGGCTGGAGAAGGCGCGCACCTCGGTCGCCGCGATGGAGCTTAACGTGTCGATCGCGGAGAAGGCGTATCGCCTGACCGAGCAGGATACCGCGCGGGCACGATCGAGTACCTCGACCTCAAGGACGCCGAGAACGACCTACTGCAGGCCCGCCTAGGTGTCCTCACCGAGAAATTCAACTACCTCAACACGCTCCTCGACCTCGAGGCGGCGCTTAACGCAAAACTGAGCACGGAAAAATAAGGAGCAGACCATGACACGCCAAACGAAGATCAGGATACTGGCGGGAACCGCGGGATTCATACTTATCGCGGTCACCGTCTCGGCTTTCGTCGCCAAGGGGGCGAAGGCGCGCAAGGACAAAGACAAGGACGATAAGGCGGAAACCGTTTTCGCCGTATCGACCACGACCGCGACGAAGGGAGAGCTCAAGGATTACCTTGAGTTCGGTGGCGACGTCGCCGCTAAGTCGAACGTCGACGTCCTCCCCGACGCAGCGGGCAAGGTCGCCGAGGTCAAGGTCCGCGTCGGCGACGAGGTCGCCAAGAACCAGGTCATCGCGACCGTCGACGCCTCGCGCCCGGGGATGAACTACGCGCTGAGCCCGGTCAAGGCCCCGATAAGCGGCACCGTCACCGCGGTCAACGTCGTAGCCGGGAGCATGGTCTCGCAGCAAGTCCCCGTCGCCAAGGTCGGAAAGATCGAGACGCTCGAGGTGTCGATGAACGTCCCGGAGCGGTACGTGTCCAAGATCAAGAAGGGACAGTCGGCAATGCTTCGGTTCGACGCCTATCCCGGCGAGGTCTTCCTCGCCACCATAACCGAGGTTAGCCCGGTGCTCGACCAGAGCTCGCGAACGATGGCAGTCAAGCTGACCCCGACCCGCCAGGACCCGCGCGTCCGCGCGGGGATGTTCGCGCGCGTCAAGCTCATCACCGACGTGCGAACCGGCACCGTCAAGGTTCCCGCGGCCGCCGTCGTCAAGCGCTTTGACGAGGAATACGTGTTCGCGGTCGTCGCGGGCGAGGAAGGCAAGACCACCGTCTCGCGCCGCAAGGTTAAGCCCGGCATCCGGGTCGACGACAAAATCGAGATCCTCGAGGGTCTCGCGGCCGGCGAAGAGATCGTCGTCCGTGGCCAGACACTCCTCGAGGACGCGTCGACGGTCAACGTCGTGTCGCGCCTCGAGCCGCTTCCCGAGATGGAGAGCATGAAATGAGCATATCCAAGACGGCCGTACAGCGGCCAACCACGGTCCTCATCATCTTCGTGATACTGACGGCGCTCGGTATCTACGCGACGACGGACCTTCCCCTCGATCTCCTTCCGGACATCGAGCTTCCGTACGTCGCGATATCGACGTCATATCCCGGCGCCGGGCCCGAGGAGGTCGAGAAGCGCGTCTCGCGGCCAATGGAAAGCGTCATATCGGGCGTATCGGGAATCGAATACCTCGGCTCGAGCTCATCCACGGGGCAGAGCCTCGTGTACATGCAGCTCACCTACGGAAGCAACCTCGACGAGGCGATGAACGACATCCGGGCGAAGCTCGACTACGTTAAGGAACTGCTGCCCGACGACGTGTCCACGCCGATGATCTACAAGATGGACCCGAGCATGATCCCGATCATGTTCTACGCGATCAGCGGGAACCGCTCGCCCGAGGAGCTTCGCGCGTACGCGGACGACATGACCCCGAAGCTCGAGCAGATCGACGGCGTCGCGACGGCGTACCTGATGGGCGGACGCGAACGGGCCATCGTCGTCGAGATACCGCGCGACCGCCTGCAGGCGTACAACCTGACGATCACCCAGATCGCCCAGCTCATCGGCGCGCAGAACATCCAGGTATCCGGCGGCACCATCACGGAAAGCGACCTCAACTACACGATCAGCACGGTCGGCGAGTACAAGTCGATCGACGACATCAAGAACACGGTCATCTCGTATAAGGTCGCCGGCGCCTCGGCCGGGGCGGGCGGGTACAACCCCGGATCGATCGCCACGATACGGCTTCGCGACATCGCGGACGTGTTCGATGGGTATAAGACCGAGGAAACCACGTATTACCTAAACGGTAAGCCCTGCGTGCAGATGGCGATCCAAAAGCAGAGCGGGAAGAACTCCGTCCAAACGGCGCGCGCGGTCAAGAAGCGCATCGCCCAACTCCAAAAGGAGGCGCCGAAGGACATCGAGATCATCGAGACCCACAACACGACCGACATCATCGAGCGGTCGGTAAGCAACGTCTCTTCGTCCGCCATACAGGGAGCCCTTCTCGCCGTCATCGTCCTCTTCGTGTT
>JAKPSR010000162.1 GCA_029571425.1 Spirochaetota bacterium
CCCCGCTTCCCGCAGACGATCCCCGCCAGCGAAAGCCGGACATATCCCTCGCCCGCGACAGGCTTGGCTGGCAGCCGAAGGTCCCGCTCCGCGATGGACTTGCCGAGACTATCGCGTATTTCAGGGAATTCGTCTAAGACCCGCATCGACGGCAGCGCAGTAAGGAGAAACTCGTGAGATCATTCAGGAACGTGCTCGTCACCGGCGGAGCCGGCTTCATTGGCGGGAATTTCGTGCACTACCTTTTCCGCAGAGCCGGAGGGTTCACGGGGCGCGTCATAGTCCTCGACGCGCTAACCTACGCGGGCAACGCCTCGAGCCTCGCGGACGTCGAGCGGGATTTTCCCGATAGGTACGCGTTCGTGCGCGCCGATATCTGCGACGCGGACGCCGTGCGCCGCGTCTTCGCCGAGTACGACATCGACGCGGTCGTCCATTTCGCGGCGGAGAGCCACGTGGACCGTTCGATACTCGGGCCTGAGGCGTTCGTTCGCACGAACGTGATGGGTACGTTCAACCTGCTCGAGGCGGCTCGGTCCGCCTGGGGCTTCGGCTCGGGCAAGCCGAGGGAAGGGACGTTGTTCCACCACGTCAGCACCGACGAGGTATATGGCTCCCTTGGGCCAACCGGCTACTTCACCGAGGACACCCCCTACGACCCGAGGTCACCCTACTCGGCGAGCAAGGCCTCGAGCGACCACCTCGCGTTCGCCTACCACCACACCTACGGCCTTCCCGTGACCCTCTCGAACTGCTCGAACAACTACGGTCCCTACCACTTCCCCGAAAAGCTCATTCCGCTTATGATACTGAACATACTCGAGGGAAAGCCTCTGCCGGTATACGGCGACGGCAAAAACGTACGGGACTGGCTCTACGTCGAGGATCACTGCGACGCCATATGGCGGATACTGACCGCCGGCTCCGTTGGCCGAAAGTACAACGTAGGCGGCGAGAACGAGGTCGAGAACATCAGGATCGTGAACACCCTGATAGACGTCGTCTCCGCGAAGGCGGGTCTCGATCCCGAAAAGGTCCGCTCGACGATTTCCTACGTCGCCGACCGCCCTGGACACGACCGTCGGTACGCCATTGACTGCTCCCGGATCAAGAAGGAACTCGGGTGGTCGCAAAGCGTCTCGTTCGACGAGGGGATCGACCGCACCGTCGAGTGGTACCTACGGAATATGGATTGGGTAGCCGGCATCAAGAGCGGCGAGTACACGAAATGGATCGAACGGAATTACGATAATAGGTAGAAGGAGCGCAACACACGTATGAAAAGCGTCTATCTCGGAATGACCGGGGACATCATCCACCCCGGTATCATCAACATTCTAAACGAAGCGTCGAAAATCGGCGAGGTGACCGTCGGCCTCCTGACCGACTCGGCAATCGCCGCGCATAAGCGGCTTCCATACCTGTCGTACGACCAACGGAAACAGGTAGTCGAGAACCTGAAGGGCGTCGCCCGCGTCGTGCCCCAGGAAGATTGGAGTTACGTGCCGAACCTGAAAAAGTACCGGCCTGACGTGATCATCCACGGCGACGACTGGCGTGCCGGTCCCTTGAGCAAGATCCGCGAGGAGGTCATCGCGACGATGCGCGAGATCGGCGGAGAGGTCGTCGAGGTTCCCTACACCAAGGGCATCAACTCGACGGCCCTTAACGATACCCTGAAGACCCTCGGCACGACCCCCGAGGTGCGCATGAAGACCCTTCGCCGCCTCCTCGCGGCGAAGCCAGTCGTCAGGATCATGGAGGCGCATTCCGGCCTCTCCGGCCTCATCATCGAGAACATCGAGGTCATCAAGGACGACGGGACCCACGCCTACGACGGGATGTGGTCCTCGAGCCTCACCGACTCCACCTGCAAGGGAAAGCCCGACATCGAGGCAGTCGACCTCACGACGAGGCTTCAGGACCTGACGAACATCCTCGAGTGCACGACGAAGCCGATCATCTTCGACGGCGACACAGGCGGGCTCACCGAGCACTTCGTCTTCACGGTCCGGACCCTCGAGCGAAACGGCGTCTCGGCGGTCATCATC
>JAKPSR010000174.1 GCA_029571425.1 Spirochaetota bacterium
ACGAAGGTGATGTCAAACGGCAGCGTGTTCAGCATGCGCTCGAGCTCCACGACCGCGAGCGTGCCGGTCGGCAGCCGGACCAGGCCCGGCGCGGCGGCCTCGGGCTCAATTTCGGCGGGCCTCGCGGGCGACCACTTCGGCGGCGGATCGATCAGGCAGTAGCCGAAGTCCATTTCCTCGTCCGCGATCTTCTTCCACTCGTCCTGCGTCAGGTTCTCCGCGAGCATCGGCAGCATGATGTTCTCCTCCTTGAAGATCATGTCGCCGATCTTCGCGAGGACCGCCTCGACCGCGTCAGCCGTCGGGTTCGCGCGGGCGGCCTTGAGCTGCGCGCGGATCTCGTCGTCGACGCCCCACATGACCTTCGGCGGCGCGGTGATGCCGTATTTCTCCATGTAGGGGAAGAACAGGTTTTCCTTGACCTGGTAGTGGCGGTCGATCGCGCCGAGCCGCTCGAGGCCGCTTGCGACGTCCCCGCCTTCGCGAATCTCCCGGATTAGCTTCTCGATCGCCCGGTTTTCGCGCTTCAGGGTGTTCAGCGGGTGGCCGGGGATGGACGACGGGTCGGCCGCTTTGTGTATCTCCTCGATCGAGCCCTTGAACACCGCGGCGTGCACGTCGCAGAGCCGCTGCACCTCGCCGATGGGCAGCCCGCCCGCGATCAGCGCGCCCTCGGCCTGCGCGATCTCCTCCGCGGACACGCCGCCGAACACGGCCTCGAAGCGCCCCTTGACCTCCTCGACGCTCGCCCCGTCGTGCAGTTGGGCGATCAGTTCCTTCAATACGCCCTGCCGGTACTCCCGGTTGTTGATCTCCTTGCTCATGTGAGCCCTCCTTCCGCGATCGCGTATCCTCTCTCGGCAAACGCCCTCTTGACGGCTTCGAGGTCGATCCCCTTCATCTTCGCGCCCTTGGGAATCGTCATGAACCGCCCGGCGGTGTGGAGCATGCCGGGCCTCGTGATCTCCGAAAACCCGCATTCCCTGAGGATTTCGGCGATCTCCGGGTTCTGCGAGCAGAGCTCGTAGACGGTCTTTGTGAAATCCAGCGCCCTGTTCGACATGCGCACCCCCCGTTTCTCAATCATGTTCTCCAAACGAATGCCCCTGAATACAAAATCCCCCGCGGCGCGGCGTTTGAAACGCCGGGTGGAAAATCCTTACGGTTATTGTATCCGGCGCGGTTTCGAAAGTCAAGCCGGCGTGCTATACTGTTGCGGAAAGGGGGATTTCGCATGCGGTTTGACAGCCCGATGATCGTCGTCTCGGACATCGAAAGGAGCAGGCGGTTCTACGCGGAGGTGCTCGGGGAGGAGGTGCTTCACGACCTCGGAAACTACGTCGTGTTCAAGGGCGGTTTCTCGATGATGGGGCGCGAGGCTTGGCGCAAATTGGCCGGCGCGGAGCACGGCTTCGAGCTTTATTTCGAGGAGGAGGACGTCGAGAGCTTCGCCCGCGCGCTCGGGGACGCGCCGCTCTTGACGCCGCTCTCGGAGGCGCCGTGGGGGCAGCGCACGGTCCGGCTGCTCGACCCCGACGGCCACGCGGTCGAGGTCGGCGAGCCGATGGAGGCGGTCGTTCGAAGGCTCGTCGCCTCCGGCATGGCGCCCGAGGAGGCGGCGAGGAAGTCGCTGATGCCGATCGAGTTCGTGCGGAGGTGCATCGAAAAGTAGCCGCCGCG
>JAKPSR010000200.1 GCA_029571425.1 Spirochaetota bacterium
GACCAGGATTTGCTTGTGAAAATCGTCGAGGAAAAGAAGCAAGAAACCCTGTACGGCGACGGGGACGAATATGTCGAGAAGGGCGAGTCTGCCGAAAGTGGCGAGGCGTATAAAGAGGCCGGATCTACGGCCAATCCTGACTACGTCGAAGCGGAGTAATCTGGCGTAGCGCGTAAAACAAAAGGGCCCATACGGGCCCTTTTGTATTTTGGGGGAGTGATGGTCGTTTACACCGATACGTTCCATTTGAACGCGTCGGGGAGGGTACCGTACTGGATGCCTTTAAGGCGGGATTGCAGGCGCTTGCCGAGCTCGCCGGGGACGCGGTCGTTAAAGACGTATTCCTTACCCTTCCAGGTGACGCTCTCGATCGGGGTGATGCCCGCGGCGGTGCCGGTGACGAAGCACTCGACGCACTTCTTGGCGACCTCCTGGATCGATATGCGGCGCTCGACGACGCGGACGCCCTCGGCGCGCGCGAGCTCGATGACGGAGGAGCGGGTGATGCCGGGCAGTATGGTGTCGCCGAGGGCCGGGGTGACGAGCTCGCCCGACTTTAGGTGGAAGAAGATGTTGCAGGACGAGCCTTCCTCGACGTACTTTCGGTCGGTCGCGTCGAGGAAGATTACTTCCATGTAGCCGGCTTCCTCGGCTTCCTTCTTGGCGAGGGCGCTCGCGACGTAGTTCGAGGCGCACTTGATCCAGCCGGTGCCCTTCGGGGTCGCCCGGATGCGGTCCGTGATGATCGCCTTGGTATTCTGCCCCTTGAAGTAGCTGGAGACGGTGGTCGCGCAGATGATGACGTAGGGGCTATGCGAGATCCCGACGCCGATCGCGCCTTCGGAATACATAAAGGGTCGGACGTACACGGCGCTCGCGCCGGCGAAGGTGTCCTTCTCCCAGTCGGGATTGTAGGCGGGCACGTAGCCAAGCTCGCGGTTTCGCTTGAGGAACTCGATCGAGGCGGAAAGGTAGAGCTCCTCCGGGAAGGGCGGGGCGTAGAGCCCCTTCATCGAGGTGTGGAAGCGGGCCGCGTTTCGGTCGGGCCGGAACAGGGTCAGCGCCCCGTTTTTCTGCGGGTAGGCCTTCATCCCCTCGAAGCAGCCGAGGGCGTACTGGGTGGTGTAGTTGACGAGGGGCAAGCCGAAAAGGTTGCGCTTCGCGTAGACCGCGTTTTGCTCGGCGACGCTCATCCGCTCAAGCTCCTCGAAGCGGACCGAGTCTGCCTGGTGCCATGCCTCGTCCCATTTGCCGGTGGCGGGGTTGTACTGTGCGACGTAGGATATTGGGTACATCGCGAGATTGAATGCCATGAGAAACCTCCAAGGCGCTGCGCACAACGTCTTCAATAAAATACCAGCTTCCGCAGTCTCTGTAAAGTTCCCGGCGCGGTTGGTGGCGCCGGGCGCGCTTGAAGTTTCCCTCTATCGCCTATAAAATGGGTCCATGGCAATCAACTGCGGCATCGTCGGGCTCCCGAACGTCGGGAAGTCCACCATTTTCTCCGCGCTTACGAGCGCCCCCGCGGAGGCGGCGAACTACCCCTTCTGCACCATCAACCCGAACGTCGGCATCGTCGACGTTCCCGATTCTCGGCTGACCTACCTCGCCGAGGCCTTTAAGCCGAAGAAGGTGATCCCGGCGGCGGTCGAGTTCGTCGACATCGCCGGCCTCGTCAAGGGCGCCTCGAAGGGCGAGGGCTTGGGTAATCAGTTCCTCTCGCACATTCGGGAGGTCGGGGTCATCGCCCAGGTCGTCCGTTGCTTCGAGAACCCGGATATCATCCACGTTAGCAATAAGGTAGACCCGGAGAGCGACATCGAGACGATCAACGTCGAGCTCGCGCTCGCCGACCTCGACACCGTCGACAAGCGCGCCGATCGCGCGACCCGGGC
>JAKPSR010000179.1 GCA_029571425.1 Spirochaetota bacterium
CGACGCGGCGCGCCGGGCGGCGGTCGACGCGCGCGGGCTTTGCCGCGCGGTCAGCGTCGTGCTCTACCTCGCGTCCTTCTGCTTTTTCGGGGTGGCCCTCGCCCTGGCGCTCGGCGTCCTTCGGGAACGAGCGTGGGTACCCCTCTCCCTCGCGATAATACTCGTCGCGGCGAACGCCCTCGCCCTCGTCTATCGCAGGCACGGCGCGCGGGCCGCGCCGCCGGCCGCCCGATCCGCGCGGGCTCTTTTCGTTATGCTTGACGTTCTTCTCGCCGTCGCCATCGTCGCCTCCCTCGCCCTCGCCGCCCGCTAGCTCGTTTTCCCTTGTGGGCCTGGTCCCGATGGGATAGAATGGTCAGAGCAAGGATCTTGGAGGCTTGGTGCGCGTGAAAAGAATGGCGTTTCCTCTCGTAGGATCGTTACTAATTATGCTTCTCACGCTTGCACCGCTTCGTGCCGCGGAACCCGCGCCCGAGCCGATCGCGTCTGATTCGGCGCTGTCGGCATCGATCCCTCCCGGCCTCGCCGGAATCTGGGAGAACCGCGAGCGTTTCGTCGAGATCGCCGCCGACGGCCGGCTTCGGATCGTTCTCAAGACCTATTATTCATTCGTGTATGAATCCCATGCCTGGATGCCCGCGCGTGCGGAGAACCTCGTCGACGCGGGAGAGGCCGCTCTTTCCGGCTCGCTCGCCATCAAGTACCCGCGCGCCAAAGGGGAAGGTGTCGTTCCGTTCGCCGCGATCGGCGACGGGCTCTTCCTCCGCTACCTGCGCCGCGTTCCCATGCCGACCCCGGGGAACTCGGTAAACGCGGGGGACGAAGCGAGTGTTGGGGATGGGCTCGGCGCGGGAAGTGAGCGTGTCCCCGGCGGGGAGCAGAGCCTTCGCGGGACGGTAGCCATCGATGAGGGGAAATCCCCCGCCGCGGCGAGCGTTGCCGCCGCGGGCGGTCTTGACGGTTTTTGGCTCGCCGAGGGATCGGCGCGCGGCATCCTGCTCTATCCCGCCGAGCCGGTCACTGAGTTTTATTCCTACGTGTTTTCGGGGAATGAGTATCGGAAGGTGCGCTACTGGCTGACCGACGCGCGGTACCGGGATCTTTTCGTCGGCGTTCTCGCGCGCGCCGGGTCGACGCTATCCGGTCTCGACGCGATTAAGGTCCCGAAGTTCATCCGTGTCGGAGAACTTCTCTATACCTGCGTCACTGGGACTGGAAAAATACTGCGCAATACGGAGCGCGGCACCTGGACCCTCGCCGACGGCTTCATCGAGCTTACGCCCGTCGGGGAGCGCCCCTATCCGGACGAGGGTCGGCGTTTCCGCGCGACCCGATCGTCGGACGGGAACCTGCTCGCGCTCGGCGAACCGTATCTCTCCCGATCCTCGGTCGCCGCGCTCGACGCCGAGATCGCCGCGCATAACGCGCGCCGCCGCCCGCCGCGGAAACCACTGCTCGAGTTCATGAAGCTTGATTTCCTTTGGGACGAGATCGAGCGGATAAGGAACAACGGGAAGGCCCCGGGGGAATGACCCCGGGCGGGCCTAGATGTCGAAACGCTTAAGCGCGCCCTTGTAGTGCTCGCGCCTAATCTCCCTTACCTGCTCGTCCGCGACGTAGTCGTCGAAGGGCATCATCCGGTCGATCACGCCTGCGGGGGTGATTTCCACGATTCGGTTCGCGATCGAGTTGATGAACTCGTGGTCGTGGCTGTTGAAGAGGACGACGCCGGTAAAGTCGACGAGGGCCTCGTTGAGGCTGGTGATGGCCTCGAGGTCGAGGTGGTTCGTCGGCTCGTCCAGTATCAGCACGTTCGCGCCCGAGAGCATCAGCTTCGAGAGCATGCACCGGACCTTCTCGCCGCCCGAGAGGACCTTCACCGGCTTCAGCGACTCGTCTCCCGAGAAGAGCATGCGACCGAGGAAGCCGCGGACGTAGCCGTCGTCCTGCTCGGGCGAGTACTGGCGGAGCCAATCCGTGATGTTCATGTCGTTCGCGAAGTACTTCGAGTTGTCCTTGCCGAGGTACGTGAATTTCGCCGTCTGTCCCCAGTACACGTCGCCCGATTCCGGCGTCGCCTCGCCCGAGAGCACGTCGAAGAAGGCGCTCTTCGAGTTATGCTCCATCCCGACGAAGGCGATCTTGTCTCCCCGGTTGACGGTGAGCGAGAAGTCGCGGAGCAGGGGGACGCCCTCGACCGAGTAGTTAAGCTTCTCGGCGCGAACGACGTTGTTCCCGATCTCGCGGTCGCTCTTGAAGTTGACGTACGGGAACTTGCGGGTCGTCACCTCGATCTCCTCGAGGGCGAGCTTGTCGTAGATCCTTTTCCGGCTCGTGGCCTGGCGGCTCTTCGAGGCGTTCGAGGCGAAGCGGAGGATGAACTCCTTCAGGTCCTTCATCTTCTCCTCGCGCTTCTTCTGCTGGTCGCGGGCCTGGCGCTGCATGATCTGGCTCATCTGGTACCAGAAATCGTAGTTGCCCGAGTACATCCGGATCTTGCCGAAGTCGATGTCGCAGATGTGTGTGCACACGGTGTTGAGGAAGTGTCGGTCGTGGCTGACGACGATTACCGTGTTCGGGAAGTCGATCAGGAATTCCTCGAGCCAGGTGATCGACTCGAGGTCGAGGCCGTTCGTCGGCTCGTCGAGGAGGAGGATGTCCGGCGTGCCGAAGATCGCCTGCGCGAGGAGGACGCGGACCTTCTGGCTCTCGTCGAGCTCCGCCATCCCCTTGTCGTGGTGCTCTTCCTCGAGACCGAGGCCGGAGAGCATCTGCTCGATCTGGTTCTCCGCCTCCCAGCCGCCGAGCTCGGAGAACTCTCCCTCGAGCTCGGACGCGCGGATCCCGTCGGCCTCGGAGAAATCCGCCTTCTCGTAGATGGCCTCGCGTTCCTTCTGGATCTCGTAGAGCCGCGGGTGTCCCATCAGCACGGTGTCCTTGACGGAGAACGCGTCGAAGGCGAAGTGGTCCTGCTTGAGGACGGCCATGCGCTGGCCGGCCGGGATCAGGATGTCGCCCTTGTCGTGCTCAAGCTCGCCGGAGAGTATCTTGAGGAAGGTCGATTTCCCGGCGCCGTTCGCGCCGATGATCCCGTAGCAGTTACCGGGGGTGAACTTGAGGTTCACGTCCTTGAAGAGTGGCTTCTCGCTGAAGCTAAGGCTAAGTTCGGTTACCGTAATCATATCTGCACCAAGGATACCTTAAAAAGGCGCCGGCTGGCAACCGCGCGGGCCGGGGAACTGAGGCGCGGCGCCTCTTACCCCGCGCGAGACTTCGGCCGGAGCTGGTTCAGGATGAGGCCGGCGATCAGGAGGGCGGTGCCGACGACGAAGCGCGCCGAGATCCCGTTCCCGAGGAGAAGCCATCCCGCGAGCACGGTCAGCGGGATCTTGGCGAAGGTGTGGACGCTTCCCTCGGTGGTCGGGATGTCGCGGAGCCCGATCGTGATGAATATCTGCGCCGCGTAGCCGCCGAGGCCGGCGAGGGCGAGTAGGGCGGCGGCGGCCGGGTCGAGTACGGAGAGCCCGGCTGGCACGGAGAAGGCGTTTACCGCGAGGCCGACGAAGCACACCCCAAGGTAGATGACGATCGGGTCCTCGGTGCGCGAAGCCGCCTTGTTGAAGTGATAGGAGACGCCGGCGAGGATGCCGCTCGAAAGCCCGACGAGGTCGGCGATGAGGGAAAAGCGGGAGCCGTCCCACAGCACGAGCGCGATCCCGGAGAAGGCGACGAGAAGGCCGGCGACGGTGGACGCGCGCACCTCCTCGCGGAGCACGAAGATCGCGATCAACCCGACGAAGAGGGGGAAGCTATTGTTGAGAAGGCTCGCCCTTCCCGGGGTTCCGAGGGCGATCGCCACGTAGTAGAGGGTCATCCCGGCCGAGCCGAAGATGCCCCGCCCGAGCCAGGGCCCGAGGCGCTCGACGCGGAAGGGCCGTCGGTACGCCGCGAGCTGGCCGAAGCCGATCAGGGCGCCGACGGCGAATCGGCAAAATGAGGTGAAGGCCCCGTCGAAGCGATCGGAGAGGGAGCCGAGGGCGAGGGCCGTCCCGGCGAAGAGGAGGTTCGACAGGTGCAGAAAGAAAATCGATCGAGCGCGAGAGTAGGGCTGTCTCATGGTGTTCCTTGCGGCCGCGATAGGCCGTCGCTAAAAAAAAGCCCGCCGCTCGCGCGGACGGGCTTCTTGTCGCCGGGATGGACTCCCGGCCTCGCGCGAGGCTATTTTTTTCCGAAGATTTTTTTCAGGATGCCGCCGAGAATCCCGGCGGGCTTTTGCGCGCCCTGGCTCGGCTGGCGGTTGCCCTCGGCCGCGCGGGGCGGCTTGTTAGCCGGTCGTCCCTGGTTTCCCTGCCCACGCCGATCCGTCGGGCGGCCTTTTCCCGCGCCTTGGTCGCGCCGGTTATTCTGATCGCGTCGATTATTCTGATCTCGCTGATCGCGGTTACCGCCTGGCCTTCGGTCGCCTTGCTTCCCGCCGTCTCGAGCGCCCGTGGCTCCTCGATCGCGCCGACTCTCCGGCAGCCGATCCTTCGCGTTGCCGCCTCGCGCGGCGTCGCGCACCTTCGTGCCGCTTCGGGTAATGGTCTCGCCGGGACCGGAGGCGGCGGCCCGCTCGCCGTCGGGGCGGCCGCTCCTGGGGCGATCACCCTCTGGGCGTCGCCCATCCGGGCGGCGACCTTCGGGCCGCTTGCCTTCCGATCGGCGACCTTCCGGTTGCCCGGACGCGCGGTTCGCCGCCTCGACGCCGGCGCGCTGGCGCTCGGCGTTCTGCGCGGCCTCGTCCGAGCCGTATTTGTTCTTGTAGTAGGCCATGCGTTCTTCGAAGCTAAGTTTCGCGAGGTCGCGCTCGATCGAGGCCTCGTCACGCGGCCTTCCGCCGCGCCCGCCGTCCCGGCGAGGATCGCTTCGGCGCGGGCCATCCCGCCGCTCATCCCGCCGCCCGCCGTCTTCGCGGCCGTCGGCGCGGGGCCTGCCGTCCGCGACCCTGCTTCGCGAGCCTGCCGGTCCGCGCCTGTCGTCGCGCCGCCCGCCGTCGCGGCGGCCATCGCGCGATCCCGGGCGTCCCCCGCGGCCGCGGGAGCCGCGGTCCCCGTCGCCGTCGTCGTAGTCGGAGTCGTAGCGGTCGGTGCGGATGTACACCCCGCGGCTCTTGTCCTCGACCATCA
>JAKPSR010000290.1 GCA_029571425.1 Spirochaetota bacterium
CGCATGCTCGGCGGGGACGTCGCGTTGGTTCGGTCCGACGTCGGCAAGGGCTCCCTTTTTAGGGTTACCTTCGGCTTGCGCGAGGTCGAGGGCCGGAAGCGTGCCACGTGCGAGGTACGGGACTACAACGCGGTCGCCGGCATCAGCAAGCCCTGTAAGGTCCTCCTGGTCGACGACGTCGATATAAACCTTGCCATGCTCGAGATATTCCTCGCGCCGGTTGGATTCGACGTCAGCGTCGCCGCGAACGGCTACGAGGCCGTGGAGAAATTCAAGGGCTTTAAGCCGGACATCATATTCATGGACCTGATAATGCCCGAGCGGGACGGCTTTGACGCCACGCGGGATATCAAGGCGATCAGCCCCGAAACCCCCGTCGTCGCGCTGACGGCGAGCATCGTCGACAGCGTGAAGGAAGAGGCGCTGAAGGCCGGCGTCGATGACTTCATGACCAAGCCCTTCGTGCCGGAGCGCTTCTTTGAGATGATATCCTGCCACACCGGGGTGACGTACCTGTATAAGGATCAGTAGAAGAGGCCGATCGCCACCGTGATCTCGCGTACGCTTTTGTCGTCGCGCTCCGCGTAGCCGCCCAGCTTCCCGTTTTTCACGAACTCGGCAAGGTCGAACCCAACGCTCGCGCGCCCGATGACGCTTCGCATGCTCGTCGGGTAGACGATAATCTCGAGACCGCCGGAGTACCAGCCGTCGTCGAGGTTGAAGTAACGGCCGGTCACGTCGTCGTGGGTCAGGGCCATGTCGAAGAAGGCGTTCCAGTGCATCTCGAACCCGATCATCTTGGTCCAGTCGACCCCGCTCATCTCCTGGAAATTAACGCGGAGGACCCGGATCGGTATGTCGACGTTGAGGGTCATGGCGGTGTCCGACACGATGCGCTTGTCAAGGATGCCGCGGAGCCGCTTCGCAATCGTGTTGCTCTCGTCGCCGTTGAAGATATAGAGGCCGTAGGCGCGCGCGGACACGCCGACGCGGTCGAAGAAGTCGCGGAAGCCGGAGACCTCGCCCTGGACGGAGACGGTGAGCGGGTCGGACTCGAGGTGGAAGTCGTACGAGTAGGAATTCGAGAGGGACGCCTCGACGCCGCGCCTAAAGTTGCCTACCCAATCGACGCGGGAAAAGCCGACCGAATGACCGAACGAGGCGTCCGGTCCCTTTAGGTCTTCGTGTGTGAGTCCCTCGGGAGACCAATTCGCCGAGAAGTTCACGCCTGGCGTGTACACGACATCGCCGATATAATCGAAGCTGTGTACGGTGATCGGGAGGTTGACGTACAGCGTCTCGGTGAAGTATAGGGTGTCGTCCTCGTACAGGACGTCGTCGCTGTCTCGGTCGTTGACCGAGACGCCCTGGGTGAACCCGACGTGAAGGTCCGCGATGGGGGTCGGGATCGCCATGTCGAGCCCGGTACCAAGGTGGAATTCCGGAACCTCGCCCTCGGGGAACTCGATGGATGCGGAGATATCCCACTCGAAGCCGTACCCAAAAGACTCAAAGGGGATAGCGAAGTCTAGGTTCGCCTCGACGCTGCTTTGTCCGGTGGTGTCGAGCTGGTAGTTGACGTCGGCAGACAGTGTTTGCAGCGAACCGAAGAAGTTGAAGTCCTTGAGTTTAAGCTTGATGGTGAACCCGTCGTTCGAATCGTATTTCGGGTAGGGCAGGACGATGATGTTCCAGGTATCCTTCGTGTGCACGACGAGCGAGACCGGGACTATCCCGTCGGCACCGGCTTGGCCCAGCGAGACGTCGACGCTCGTCGACTCGAATACCCGCTCGTTCTGCAGCTTCGTTCGGAGATTGTTGACGTACACGTCTAATTCTTGCTGGCTCAGGAATACGCGCTTTTTGTCGATATCGGCCAATCGGCGCAAGGGGTATTCCCTCGTGGAACCCGAAATATCATAGGTCACGGAATCAATCCGAAACGTTCCGGCCGTTTGCGCGCTCAAGGCGATGCAGGCGATAAGGGCCAATGCGAGCCCGATGCAACGTTTATTCTTCAACAAAATCTCCGTTCGTGCATTATACCAATAATGGAGTGGCGAATCAAGAGAAAATGGAGACTCATCGACCGCTTCGGCGCAGCACGGTCGCTATCGTCTTAACCGCGATGGAAAGGTCGAGGAAAAGGGACCTGTTCTTGATATAGTATAAGTCGAACTGTAGCTTCTTGTAGGTGTCCTCTACGGACGGCGAGTGGTATTCCCCCGATACCTGGTCCCATCCGGTGATCCCCGGTTTCACGATGAGTCGCTGGCGATAATAGGGAATGGCCTTCTCGAGCTCGA
>JAKPSR010000305.1 GCA_029571425.1 Spirochaetota bacterium
GCTCATCTACTTTAAGACGATCGTCCGGTCGATCGCGAAGACCGCCTCGTCGATCGCCCTGGACGAGGGCGCCGACGACGTGGGCGGGAACGCCGGTATCGCCCTGAAGCTCTTTAGCCTCGGCGCGCAGGTGTACGCGGAGGCGAGCGAGCAGGCGGACCTTCGCCTGTCGCGCTACTTCCCCGCGCGCGCGTTGGTAGGTGGCATAACGGTCGACCCTGGGCGTTATACTATTATCGTACGGCACTATAACGCGGCCGGCCGAATCGTCCACGAGGAGCGCTTCGCGGACGTCGATATCCTCGCGAACCGGCTTAACCTTATGGAGGCAGTATGCATAAAGTAGTCGCCTTTTTCTCCCGCCTTGTCGCGGTAGCCGCCGTCGTCGCGCTCGCTTCGTGCGCGTCCGAGCCTTCGGCGAAGAAGGAAGACTCCGCGGCAACCTCCCGCCGCCCGGAGCCCGTATGGGTCGCGAATCCCCGGATGGCGTACCCGGACGCCCTCTACGTCGCCGCGGTTGGCTCAGGCCCCGACCGCGAGACTGCCGAGAAGGCGGCGCTTTCCGCCCTCGTTCAGGTATTCGGCCAGGACGTCGTCGGCTCCACCACGGTGAGCGCGCGCTACGCAGAGGCCGTCAAGAACGGCGAGGTTCTCGCCGCCGAGTCCACCGAGATCGCGCGCGCCATCAGCGCGTCCGCGAGCATGGATACCCTCGTCGGCGCGGAGATCCGCGACGTTTGGGCCGACGCCTCGGGCGCGACCTACGCCGTGGCCGTCCTCGACCGGGCGAAGGCCACCATGCTGTACGGCGACCTGATCGCGGCGAACGAGACGACGATCGATACCCTGATAGACGTGCCGGCCGCCGAACGCGAGACCCTCGACGCCTATGCGCGCCTCTCGCTCGCCGCCGAGGTCGCGGACGCGAACGGCAAGTTTCTTAACCTTCTTTCCGTCGTGAACCCGGCCGCAGCGGCCGCCAAGCGCGGCCGTTACCCGAACGGCGACCAGCTCCGCGTCGAGCGGATGAAGATCGCGCAGAACATCCCGATCGGGGTGAGGATCGACGGCGACCGCGAAGGCCGCGTCCGCGCCGCGTTTACCGCCGCGATCACGGCCGCCGGCTTTAAGGCCGGCGGAGAATCATCCCGCTACCTCCTCGACGGCCGCCTTACCCTTTCCGGCGTCGACCTTCCCGATAACCCGAACGTCTTCGTCCGTTACCTCGTCGACGCGAGCCTCATCGACCGGTCCACTGGCTCGGTCCTGCTTCCTTATTCCGCGAACGGCCGCGAAGGCCATCGCTCGCTCGGCGAGGCCGAGCAGCGCGCCCTCCGCGAGGCCGAGCGAAAAATCCGCGAGGACTACGGGACCTCGTTCGCAGCATACCTCTCGCGCCTCGCCACGAAAGAGGTAGGGACCGGACGTCGTGTTTCATGCATCGAGCGCGTAGGGAGCGATAGTAAAAAAAGCATATCTTTTGACGCGTTAAGAGGTGCGGAGAAAAAAAATGATATTTAACTCATTGGATTTTGCTATATTTTTGCCAGTGGTTTTCCTGCTTTATTGGTTCGTCACTAATAGCAACCTAAAACTGCAGAATATACTAATCGTCATCTCTAGCTATGTTTTTTACGGGTGGTGGAACTGGCGATTCTTATCAATGATATTTTTTAGTACCGTATTGGACTATACCGTTGGAGTCAAGTTACTCAAGGAGGAGAACGAGACTAAACGAAAAGCGTTATTGCTGATAAGCATTATCGTTAATCTCGGGTTCCTTGGCTTCTTTAAGTATTACAACTTCTTCGTGGAAAACTTCGTTGCGGTTTTTTCGTTTTTTGGCAGAACTATCAGCCCTGCCTCGTTAAATATAATACTGCCTGTAGGGATAAGCTTCTATACATTCCAGACAATGAGTTATTCCATTGATGTTTATAGGAGGGACCTTGTCCCCACCAAGGATTTTATCGCTTTTTCTGCCTATGTAAGTTTTTTCCCGCAGTTGGTTGCGGGGCCTATTGAAAGGGCAACGAATTTGCTTCCTCAATTTTACCGAAAAAGAACGTTCGTATATGCGCAGGCTGTCGACGGTATGCGCCAAATTTTGTGGGGACTATTCAAGAAAATAGTCATCGCTGACAATTGTGCTGAATTCGCTAATCTGTTCTTTAATAATTCTGAGTCGTACTCGGGGAGTGCCCTTGTGTTAGGGGCTTTATTTTTCGCATTTCAAATCTACGGCGATTTCTCCGGATATTCGGATATAGCTATCGGCGTATCGAGGCTTTTTGGTTTTAACCTTATGAGAAACTTTAATTTCCCGTATTTCTCGCGTGACATTGCAGAATTCTGGAGACGTTGGCACATATCTTTGTCAACTTGGTTCCGGGATTATTTATACATTCCGCTCGGTGGTAGTCGAGGGCGCCTGTTAAGCAAGATACGGAATACCTTTATAATTTTTCTTGTTAGTGGTTTTTGGCATGGCGCGAACTGGACTTTTGTCGCATGGGGCGCATTGCATGCGGTGTACTTTGTCCCGCTTCTTGTGACAAACAATAACAGAAAAAACGTTGATATTGTGGCGAAGGGTAGGCATCTCCCAACATTAGTGGATTTTCTTTCAATACTACTGACCTTTTCTTTAACAGTATTCGCATGGATTTTCTTTAGGGCGGAAAGTATTGGACATGCGTTCGCGTATATTGGCAGAATGTTCTCTCCGACTCTATTCTCTATCCCGGAGTATTCTGGGCGGAGAAGATCTTTTGTTACGATTCTCCTCGTTTTCATATTTGTCGCTGTCGAATGGATTGGACGCCAAGATCAATATGCTATTGAGAAACTGGGGGTGAAATGGAAACGGCCTCTCAGGTATATGCTATATTTTTCATTGATAACCGTCACATTCTGGTTTGGCGGTGAGACCCAGCAGTTCATATATTTCCAATTTTAACTATGAAAAAGTTCATAAAAAAGACAAGCCTATTCGTGGTTCCCTTCTTTCTTGTGCATCTTGTAAACTGTGTTTGGTATAGGCAAACCGAAGGTGATTTGGTTCGGATTGGGTATATTTATTCAAATCCTACGTTAAAATCAACAATGCGTGCGCTTTCGGCAGAATATTCAATGGAGAGACGGGTCACTAATATATCCGAACTGTACCCCAATTTTAAGGGAACATATGATGTTATTACGATTGGAGACTCATTCTCAAACCAAGCCGCGTCGGGATATCAGGATTATCTGATCAATAACGACCTTTCGGTCCTGAACATTGATTTTGGTTTGTTAGGGCAGAATCCTATACAGGCATTATTGCTCTTGTTGAATGGAGGTTTTTTTGAGGACGTTAAATCCCGATATGTGGTGCTAGAATGTGCTGAGCGTTTTGTAATTGATAGGTGTAATGAGCTTCAGTTCGCAGAGAGCGTTTCGGCGCTAGCGTTGAAAGAGAAGGTTAAGGCGCGTGTTTCAAGAAAGGCGGAGAAAATACACACAAATTCCGAGATTAAGCCTGTTCGTTTTTTTTCACGGAATACACTGCAAATACCTTTGATTAATATCTTGTATTTATTTCAAGAGAGGCCAAGAAAGGCTGTGGTATATAAGGGCGTGGTGACCGGGGAGCTCTTTTCTGTAAAATCAAACCGAGTGCTCTTTTATAACAAGGACTACAAAGGAATAGTGAGTAAAAACGATCGGGATAAAGCAAGAATGGTTGTTGAGTCGATTAATGCGCTAAGTGAGAAGCTCGCGCAAAAAGACATAACTCTTCTTTTTTTGATTGCGCCGGACAAGTACGATATGTATTACCCTTATTTGCATCATACTGAACGATACGAACGGCCATTGTTTTTTGATCACTATTCGGGTTTTAGGAAAAAGTATATCGATATACCCGCCTATTCGATTCTTAATAAGGCCATACATAGCGGTGTTAGGGATGTGTATTACTATGATGATACGCATTGGTCGCCAAAGGCTTCTCAGTATGTCGCGGATGAAATATACCGATTGCTACGCACGAACCAAGGAGAGTAGCTGTTTGGTATTTGCACCGACCTAGCTGAAGAATAGCGACGCCCTCTACTCCTCTCTCCCCTTATACGCTACCCTGATAACATTCCACGAAAGCGGGGCGAGACACGCGGTCAACGAGTCGCCGTCGATCGTCGCGGCGCTGACCGTACGCGGCCGAACCCTGTCGGGGGCCTCGCGTGAGTTCGTCGCGAGGGGGTCGGGGGCGGAGAGGACGATGTGCTCGATGACGGACGCGCCGGAGAAGCCGGCGAGCTTGACGAGGGCTTGGGCATCGTCCGTCTCGTGGCGGTTCACGCAGAAGAAGGCGATCTCGCGCTTTTCCGCGCGCAGGATTCCGACGCAGTCGACGAAGGGAATGGAACCATACGCCGCGCTCTCGTAGTGCGGCGAGTCGACGCGTGTCTCCAGAACCTCTCCGCGCGCGAAGAGCGAGCAGTGGAGGAAGGGATAATAGATCGTTTGCCGCCACGCTGCGCCCTCGGGGTCGGCCATGATCGGCGCGATGGTGTTCACCAGCTGGGCTAGGCACGCCATGCGCACCGAGTCGGCGTGGCGCAAAAGCACGATGAGGAAGCAACCGACGACCAGCGCGTCCTCGAGGGTGTACACGTCCTCGAGCAGGCGGCGCCCGACCTGCCAGAGGTCGTCGTCGCTTTCTTTCCCGATCGAGTGGTACCACACATTCCACTCGTCGACGGATATCTTCACGTCCTTCTTACTGCGTTTCTTCGCCTTGACGAACTGGATAGTACCCTCGACGGCTTTGATGAAATTCTCGAACCGAACCGACTCGGCCAGGAAAGATCGAAGGTCGTCCCCTTCCTTCCTCGCGTAGGTGTGGAGGGAGATGTAGTCGACGTGATCGTAGCAGTACTCAAGTACGGTCGCTTCCCATTGCGGGAAGGTCGGCATTCCCGGACCGGAGCTCCCGCAGACGACGAGCTCGAGGCTTGGGTCGAAGAGCTTCAGCGCCTTGGCGACCTCGCCCGCGAGCTTGCCGTACTCCTCGGCCGTCTTGCAGCCGATTTGCCAGGGGCCGTCCATCTCGTTCCCCAGGCACCAGACGCGGAATCCGTACGGTTCCTCGCGCCCGTGCGAGCGGCGTAGATCGCTCCAATAGAGGCCGCCCGCGTGGTTGCAATACTCGACGAAGTTCCGCGCGTCCTCGATGCCCCGCGTGCCGAGGTTCAGCGCCATCATCACGTCGCTGCCGGCTTTCTGCGCCCATCGGTAAAACTCGTCGAGCCCGATTGTGTTCGGCTCGACCGCCTTCCACGCCAAATCCATACGGCGCGGTCGCTGGTCGACCGGGCCCACGGCGTCCTCCCACTTGTACGCGGAAACGTAGTTGCCGCCGGGGTAGCGAATGATCGGGACGCGCAAGTCGCGCACTAGGTCGAGGACGTCGGTCCGGAACCCTGACTCGTCGGCCGACGAGTGGCCCGGCTGATAGACCCCGCCGTAGATGGCGCGACCAAGGTGCTCGACGAACGAGCCGAAGAGCCGCCTGTCGACGGCGCACGAAACCAAACCGCTATCGACCCTAATCTTTGCGCGTAATTCGCTCATATGAACCTTCAGTGTAGAAAGACTAACCCTTAACCGCGCCTGCGGCGAGCCCAGAGACGATATGGCGCTGGGCGTACAGGTAGAACGCGATCGCCGGAACCATGCTGACGACGAAGAAGGCGAGGATCACGTTCCAGTCGGCGAGGTATTGCCCGACGAAATCCATGCTTCCCATCGGTAGGGTGAATTTATCCTTATCGTTCAAAACGATCAAGGGGAGGAAGAAGTTGTTCCAGCTCGCGACCATCGCCAGGACCGAGACTGTCGCGATGGCGGGCCTCGATAGCGGGACCACGATATGGATGAGGAATCCCATCTTGCCGCACCCGTCGAGCTTTACCGCGTCCTCGAGCTCGTTCGGGATCTCGCGGATGAATCCCCTGAATATGAGGATGTGAAACGGAAGAAGGAACGCCGTTTGCGGCAGGATCACCCCGATGAACGTGTCGAGGAGGCCAAAGGCCCTGAGCTGTATGTAGAGCGGAAGGATCGCGAGCGTCATGGGAAAGAGAAGGCCGAGGAGGAAATACTGGTACACGACGTTCCTCGTCCGCACCGAGAACCTGCTGAGAGCGAAGCCCGCCAGCCCGGCGACCGTCACGTCTATGGCGACCGTCGCGACCATGATGATCACCGAGTTGAGGAAATACTTGAAGAAGTTGCTCTTTACGAAGATATTTGCGTAGTTCTCCGCCATGAACGGGTCAGGAAAGCCGACGGGGTCGGCGTTCAGCTGCCCGATGGACTTGAACCCGCCGATCACGGCGAGGTAGATCGGCACAAGAATGATCAACGCGAAAAAGATCAAGATGGCGCATTTCGTTTTCTCGGTAAGGCGCATCGCCTGCCGTATGCTGTGCGTATGTCCCTTCATTACCTGTCTTCCTTATTTATCATCCGTTGGTACAGCACGTTGAACGCGAGGCAGATGGCGAAGATGACGATAGCGACCATGCTGCCGAATCCCATCTTCGACGACTTAATGCCGAACTTATAGAGATACACGACCGCAGTTTCCGCGGCGTGTACGGGGCCGCCTTGACCCATCGACCAGATCACGTCGAACACCTGCAATGACCCGACGATGCAGAAGAAGAGTGACATCTGAATCGCGTTCTTCATGAAGGGCAGGGTAACGTGAATGAACGCCTGCACACGGTTGGCGCCGTCGATCAGGGCCGCCTCGTAGTACTCGTGGGGGATGCCCTGAAGGCCGGCCACGTACAGGATCATGTGGAAACCGAAATACTTCCAGAAGATGACGAACAGTATCGCGATGAATACCGTGTGGGGGTCGGCGAGGAAGCCCGTGTATGAATAGTCGGGCGCGAATTTGGCGAATATCTGCTGAAGCAGGCCGAACTGCGGATGGTAGATGAAACGCCATATCACGCCCGTGATGATCTCGGAAAGGATATACGGGAGGAAAAATACCGTGCGAAAGAAGATTGTGGGCTTGCTCGAGCTCCTGCTAACCAATATGGCGAGCAAGAAGGCGATCGGAAGCTGCACCCCGACTGAAAAGAGGATGACGATCCCGTTGTTGCGGAGCGCGTTCCAGAATAGCGGGTCGTCGACGAGCGTCTTAAGGTTCTTGAGCCCGACGAAATCCTTGAGCGGCCCGAAGCCGTTCCAATCGTAAAAGGAATAGAATATCGTGTTAATAACGGGATAGATGATAAAAAGGCTCACCAGGAGGAAGGCCGGGAACACGAGCGCGTAGAAGAGCGCCTTCTCCGATGATGTTTTCTTGTTTGCGGTCGCTGAT
>JAKPSR010000323.1 GCA_029571425.1 Spirochaetota bacterium
TCGAGGAAGTACTTGGTGACGAGTCTCTGAAGATATCCGGGGTCTGCGAGGCGACGCTTCACCTCCTCAAAGGCGGGGACGTAACGTAGGGTCGCGACGGGCGAAAGGCCATGGATCCACCCGCGCAAGGACCGGCGCATCAGCGTCAGGGCGAAGGGACCGCCCGATCGACGCACCTCGCGGTTCCCGAAGTCGATCGAGCGGACGGCCGTCTCGACCTCGACGGGATCGATTCCCTTCTCGGCGACTGATTGAAGGGTCGAGATGATCAGATCCTCGACCTCGCGCGCCCGCGCGCGCTCGACCCCGCGGAGGCCGGCCGAAAAGCACAGGTGCTTCAACTCGGTCTCGAGGCCGGTCGACGGCGCGATGTCCTCGCCGAGGCCCGACTCGACGAGGGCGCGGCTGAGCGGCGCGCCGTCGTGCCCGAGGAGAATCTCGGCGACAAGGTTCGCTTCCATCAGGGCGATGGCGTCGGTTGAGTCGTGAAGGAGCCAATTCACCATCACCGTCGCGCGATCTGGGTCCTTGCCGGCCTCCGCTGGGCCGGTGACCTCGAGGAATCGCCGCTCGGTGGCGAGCGGAGGCGGAGGAGCGAACGGCACGGGCCGCTCGACGCGGACGGGACGCCCGCTCCCCTCGGCGAAGCGCGAGAGAAACCTCGTCTGCAAAAGCTCGAGCTGTCGCTCGGTCGGCATGTTGCCGCAGAGGAAGACGCGGCAGTTCGAGGGATGATAATAGCGCGCGTGGAATTCACGGAACTGCGCGTAGGTCAGCGCCGGGATATCGACAGGGTCGCCGCCCGAGTCGTGCGCGTACACGGTTCCGCCGAGGATGGAGCGGATCGACCAGTCGCCGGCGACCGAGTCGAACGACGAGTAGTTCCCGCGCATCTCGTTGAAAACCACGCCCTGAATCGACGCCTTTCCCTCGGGGTCGATCTCGAAACGGTGGCCCTCCTGCCTGAAGACCCACTCTTCGAGGAGGGGAAAGAAAACCGCGTCCCCGTAGACCGCCATCAGGTTGAGGTAATCGGCCTCGACCATCGAGCTCGCCGGGTAGACCGTCTTGTCCGGGAAGGTCATCGCGTTAAGGAAGGTCTTCACGCTCTGCTTCGCGAGGACGAGGAAGGGATCCTTCAGCGGGTATGACTCCGATCCGCAAAGGACCGAGTGCTCCAGGATGTGCGCGACGCCCGTGGAATCGGAGGGCGGCGTCGCGAAGGCGTAGGCGAAGAGGTTTTCCTCGTCGTCGTTCAATATATGAAAGACCTCGAGGCCGGTCGCCTCGTGCCGCGCCGTGACGCCGACTGCCTTCAGCTCAGGGATTTCCTCGACGTCGACGACGACGAACCCGTGCGCGCGCGCGCCTTTTGTCATTTCACCCATTGCTCTCCCTCGTCGCGCCCCGCGATGACGTACTTACCGTCTTCCCACGCGCGGCGCATGACCGAGAAGAACGAGGACGAGGCGCGATCCGCCTCGTGCCGGGGGAAGGGTCCGGAGACCCGCTCCTCCTCGGCAATCAGGGCGGCGCGGCCACGCGAGACGTTCGCAAGCAGCTTCGCGCGGAAGGCGTCTCCCTTTCCGGCGAGGACGAGGGCAACCTCGCGATCGTCCATCGACCTAAGGGTTTCCTGGACGAACCGGTCGTCCGCACTGACGATGTCGTCGATGGTGAAGAGTCGGTCCCGTAGGTCGCGCCCAAGGTCGGGATCGGAGTCGGCGAGGCCGGAGAGTATCGCCTGCTCGCTTCGACCGTCCATCCTCTTGAGTATCTCGGCGAGGGCGTTACGCCCATCGATCGAGTCCGCGCTCGTGGCGCTCGCGTTCATCGTCTTCTCGCGAAGGGCCTCGTCGACGCGCCTGAGCACCTCGGGGTTTATCGAGGTGAGCTTGGCGAGCCGCAAGACGGTGTCCTTCTTCTCGTCCGGCTGCATGCGGGCGATGACCGCCGCGGCGAGCTTCGGCTCGAGCTGTGAGAGGACGAGGGCCTTCACCGCCGGAAGCTCGTCGGCGACGAGCGCTCGGAGCCGTTCGGGATCGATCCCGTCGAGGTAGTCGAATGGACGCACGCCTCCCGAGGGAACCGCCTTGTTGAGCATCGCCTCGGCGCGGTCGGCGCCGAACGCTCCCTCGAGGATAGTCCGCGCGGTCTCGAGCCCTCCCGAGGGCTCGCGCGCCTTTCGGAGCAGTGACTCGAACTCGGCGAGGACGACGGTCGCCTCCTCCGGATCGACGCGACGGATCGAGGCGATCTCGAGGACGACCTTCTCCGTCTGCTCCGGTGTAAGCCGGGCCATCACCTTCGCGGCCTCGTCCACCCCGATGATCAGGAGGAATTTGGCGACGCGCCGATACGGACTCTCGGTCCCGCCCTCGCCGGTCGCGGACGGGACCTTGATGAGA
>JAKPSR010000342.1 GCA_029571425.1 Spirochaetota bacterium
GATGAAGGAACGGAAAAAAAGATTGCCGGACGGATGGCCCCGGCACGTCGCCCACCGCGGGGTACCGTCTCTCGCGCCGGAGAACACCCTCGCCTCGTTCGAGCTCGCGCGCTCGCTCGGCGCCCAGGCGTTCGAGCTCGACGTGCACATCGCGCGCTCAGGTGACCTCGTCGTCGTCCACGATTTCGGTCTCGGCCGCGTGGCCGCCCGCGACGCGCGGGTCGAGGAACTGACGTTGGACGAGCTGCGCGAACTCGAGGTCGGCTCTTGGTTTAACCGCGCCCATCCCGAGCGCGCGAACCCCGCCTTCGAGCGCGAGAGGATACCCACCCTCGACGAGGCGCTCGACGCGATCGGCCCCGACGCCTTCGTCGACGTCGAGCTCAAGACGAACGCCGGGATGCCGCGCGCCCTTTGCCGCGCCGTCGCCGAGACTCTCGCGCGGCGGAAGCTCGCCGGCGCGATCGTTTCTTCCTTCAATCCATTCGCTCTCATCGAATATCGCCGCCACGGGGACGAGCCCGTCGGCGCAATCTACTGTCCCTACAAGTCCGTGCCCTGGGCGATGCGCCACCGAGAATGCCTCTATCTCTCGCGGCCGGACGTCCGAAAGCCCGCGCTCGAGACCGCGCTCGCCTCGCCGAACGCGGAAGGAGGCCGGGGCCCCACGCGCGAGAGCGTCGTCGCGTGGACGGTCGATGACCCCGCGGTCGCGGCGGAATTCTTCGCGCGCGGAATCGACTCGATCGTGACGAACCGTATTCAGGATTTCGTGCGCTAAGCCCTCGAAAGGCGGTACAGCGCCGCCTTCTTTCCATTGACGAGAACGTCGGTACGGAAGCCGGGCGCCCCGGCCGAGGCGGCGAACTCAGGCGACGCCGCGACCGCGGCCTCGAACGCGGTCTTCGCGCCGGTAAGGACGCACGCGCGGCCGGTAGAAGAAAGCACTCGATCGAGCGCGGCGAGAAATCCTCGGTAGAGCCCGTGGACTCCGCCCGAGGCCTCGCAGGCGGCCGCGTCCCAATCCCCCCAGGGTGGGTCCGTCACGACGAGGTCGATCGACCCGTCGGCGACGCCGGGAAGGGACCGCGCGTCGGTCCCGAAAACCTCGACGCCGGAACCCAATCGCGAGCGCATGGAGGCGACCTTCGCGGGATCCGAGTCCGAGGCGAGGACGCGCGCCGCCGGACAGAGCTCGGCGAGCGCGCGGGGAAGGGAACCCGAGCCCGCGAAGGGATCGAGAGCCGCGCGGGGATCGTCGATCCCGTCAAGCGCGTGGGCGACTATCAATCGGGCAAGGTCAGCGCGAAGCTCCCCCGGAGCGGGGTCTCGCTCCTCCTCGGGGCGGTCGGTAAGCCGCCACAGGAAATAAGCGCCTCCGTCGCGGCGAATCATATACCAGAACTCGGCGTCGGGGCGCGTCCGGTCATCTCGCACGCCAAAAGCCTCGCGAACCTGGGCCTCAGCCTCGGCGACGAGGCGGGGCTCAACCGACTCGAAGCGCCCTTCGCGGGAAAAGCGCACGCGAAAGCTCCGCACACCGCGTCGCGCGAGCTCGCGCGCGATCGGGTCGATGGCCTCGGCCCGCGAGGGCTCGCCCCGCACCATCCGGGCGAAATTCATATCACGGCCGCGATACTCGGCGACGATTAGGAATACGTTTGAAAAGGCGGAGAGGCGGTTGGCGGCGTCAACGGGCCCCGGGAGGCGAAACAAGGCCGCGCCGCCCGACGCGCCGACGCCGGACGCCCCAACCCGCGCGAGATACGAGGGGACGATACCCTCGAAGCCCGCGGCGAAAGTCGCGAGGTAGCGGAAACTCGGCATGGATACTCTGCGGTTAGGAATTGGACTCGATCGCGGCGTTGATCGAGTCGAGGAGTTGGGCCATCACGAGGGGCTTTCGGAAGAAGCCGTCCGCGCCCATCGCGCGCAGGCTCTGCTCGAGCCCCGGATCCTCAAGGGCCGTAATGACGATGACGAAGGGCTTCCCGAACGCGGCGTCGGTCTTGATCTTCCGGCAAATCTCCTGGCCGTTAACCCCGGGAAGGGCGATATCGAGGATCACGAAACCGGGCTTCTTGTCGACCAGCTGGGCGCCCGCGTCGAACCCATCGAAGGACTGGAGGACGTGCAGGGACTCCATATTCTTATTGAGGTAGCTCGCGATCGCGTTATTCAGGGCCTGGTCATCGTCGACGATCAGAATGGTCTTCCAGTTCGCGTGGGGCTCGGTCTCGTCGACCAGGGCCTCGGGCACGCGCATACCCCGCTCGTTGATAAACGATAGAAGATCGTCCTTATAAACGCGGTACTGACCGCCGGGGGTGTTAAAAGCCTTGAGATACCCACTTCGTATCCAATTGATCGCCGTCTGGTTGACGACTCCGCACATATTGGCTACTTCGAGCGCGGAGTAAATTTGAATACGTTTGGTCTTCGATTCATTGTTCATAATAAGTAAGAAAACTATAGCCTAAAAATACCCGGGATTCAACTAATATTTTGTCTTTTTACTCCACATTGCCCAAACAGGCGGCGATAATCCCCCGGGAAAAGCCCTTCCGGGCAAGGGCAACCTGCAGTTTTATGCCCGTTTTCCCCTGCCGCACCAATCGGTCGATTGCGCGGCGGCACAAAGCCGCCTCATCTACCTCGGCAAAACAGGCGGAAACCGCCTCGCGGGCGACATCCCGCCCGATTCCGCGCGAGAGAAGGCCGGCAAGAAGGGCCTCACGCCCCTCGGCATGGTGGATCAGGCGCTCCCGAAGCCACGCTTCGGCGTAACGCGAGTCGTCGAGATAGGACTTTGATTCAAGGTAATCCAACGCCAGGCGAATAGCCTCGGCGGAATGCTTTTTTTGGCCGAGTTTACGGGAAAGGCCAAATCGGGATTGCTCGGCGCGCGAAAGATAGCCCATCGCCGCCTTCTCGGCTATGTAGGCGGCGCCCGATCTCAGCACGGCCTCCGTTGTCTCCTCGTCGAGTCCCGCCCCGCCCGGGCCCGCGGCCGCCACGAGCGCGGCGAGGGAATCGACGGGTACGCCGACCGCGGCGAGGTATGCCGGCCTCGTCAAAAAAGAAGGGCCTTCGGCCGGGCGCAAGGTTAGCGCGTCCGGCGAGGCCCATTCAATCGAGAGGACAGTCAG
>JAKPSR010000344.1 GCA_029571425.1 Spirochaetota bacterium
CAGCGATCTCGAGGACGCGGAAGTCCTCGCGCGCGGGTACGAGGAAGGACTTCGTCGCGCGGCGCGACTTTCCGGCCGGGGCGTCCTTCCACGCGAGCACGAGGTAGCGCTCGGCGCTGGATCGGTCGATGGTCTTTACGGAGAAGCGATGGCGAGCGGAGTCGCCGGAGGTTTCCCATTCGATTTCGAGCCCGTCGCCGGAGCGCGATCCGGGCCTTCGGGCGAGGCTCGCCTTGACGGCCTTTCGCGCCTCGGCGAGGGGAATGGGGATGTCGGACACGACGGAGCCCGAGAGCGAGAGCCTGTCGCCCGAGTCATCCTCGGCGACGAGGCCGTCGCACTCGACGGCGAGGGACGCGGGGCGTACCCGGAACGGCGAGTCGAAGCCCTTTCGCCCTTCTTCCAGGCCGGCGAGAAGTCCCACGTCGACGCGCAGCGTGACGAGGGAATCGGCGCGGTAGGGCTTCGTCGGCGCGAACGCGATCGTTCGCTCGTCGCGAAGCGACCATGCTCCCTCCGTCGGAGGGGTGAGTCTCGCTGCCCGCGCGAGGGCCTCGGGTGCGGCGATCGGGTCGCGGAAGCGGACGACGATCGGCTCGAGCCGGCCGAGGGTGCCTCGGGATATCTCGTCGACCGAGTTGAGACCGGCCGACGCGAAGGGAGCGGGCGACTTAGCGCAGGAGGCGATGGCCACGAGCGCCGCGACGACGAAAAAGGTCGCCCGTGCGCGGGCGATGACGGAGGGTTCGTTTTTCATGCTTTTATTGTATCACAAAACCGAGGCTTGCGTAGTCGAAGACCGCGCCTTCTGCGACGACGGACCGGGCAAAACGGGCGAGCCGCTCGTTGCCGAGGATGGATTCGAGGGACCGAGGGCCGGTCGAGCCGGCGGCGTCGGCAAGGCGTTCCGCGAGGACGCGCGTGAGGGGGAAGGGATCGCTCGGCGCGGTCTTTACCCGCGACCGGCGGAGGGCGGACCGCTCTCCCTTGAGCCAATCGGCGTATCGGGTAAGGGCGGCGGAAAGCGGCCTGGTATCGATCCCTCGAGCGGCGTAGAGGGTCGCCATGTGGCAGAGGAGGACGAAGAGCGAGTCGGGCGCGGAAAGGAAGTCGCGGTATATCGAGTGGGGTACGAGGCGCGGCGTCCCGCGCGCGTCGAGCCATGATCCCCACTCGCGGTCGCGCGGCGCGGCGTAATCCATCCTCGGCATGCCGGAGGGCCGCTCTTCCCCGTATACCTCCGCGTACAGGGGCGCGAGGTTCGGGAAGGATTCGCGGACGAGCGAGACGAAGCAATCCTTTTGCCTGCCCGGGCGAAGGGTGAGCCCGCCGGGGTAGACGAACTCGGCGCCCGCGTCGAGGGCCGCCTCGGCGAGCGCATGGAACGACTCGGCCCCGTCGGTGATCCCCGGGCAGAGCGGCATGGCCATTACCCCGGCCCGGAAGCCCGCGTCCCGCGCCGCGCGGACGCAGGCGAGGCGGGCGGCGGGCGGCGACGCCCCGGGCTCAAGGAGTCGGGCTAGATCGGGATCAAGGGTGGTCAGCGTGAGCATGACGAGGGCGCGCGGAAAGCGCGAGATGAGGTCGAAGTCGCGCCGGACGAGGGCGTTCTTCGTCAGCACGACGAAGGGAAGCCCGGTCTCCGCGAGCTCGGCGAGGATTGCGCGCGTTAGTCGCTCGGTTTCCTCGGCGGGTTGGTAGACGTCGGTGACCCCCGAGCCGAGGCAGACGGCGCCCCATTCCCTGCGCGCGACCCCGCGCCCGATCTCGGCGCGGAGCAGGGCGGGAAGGTTTCTCCGGGCGGCGACGTCGCGCTCGAAGTCGCCGTCGACGTAGTAGCGCTCGGCGCGGCCGTCGCAGTAGCGGCATCCGTGCCCGCATCCCCGGTACGGGGCGGTCGCCCGGTACAGCGATGGAAGGAACGCGTCGGCGAGCGGGGCGGCCGCGAGGGCGCGTCTCGCCTCGATCTCGTTCATCGCCCCTCGACGGTTAGTCGTACTGAGCGGAGGCTTTCGGGACGCGAGTCGCGGCCGACCTGTATGTCGAAATCGCCCGGCTCGACGACGACCCGCTCGTCGGGCGTGACGACGGACAGGGACGAGACCTCGAGCGGGATCTCGACCTCGAGCGCGGATCCCGCGGGGACGGTAACCTTCGTAAACGCTTTGAGCTCGCGGACCGGGGTCACGACCGAGGCGACGAGGTCGGTCGCGTACACCTGGACCGTCTCGACCGAGTCCCGGTCCCCCTCGTTCCTGAGCTCGACGCGGACGACGACCGTGTCCCCCGCGCGGGCTCGCGTTGCCGAGAGTCGCGGCTCGCCGTACGAGACTGTCGAGTAGGAAAGGCCCTCGCCGAACGCGAACAAAGGCGTCGGCTCGCAATCGAGGTACCGTCCCTCGTGCCAGCCGGGCAGCTGGTTGTAGTACACGGGAAGCTGACCCGTCTTTCTCGGGAAGGATACGGGGAGTCTGCCTTCGGGGGTTCGCTCGCCGAAGAGTATCTCGGCCACCGCGCGTCCGCCGAGCGTGCCGGTATTGAACGACTCGACGACGGCGTCGGAGACCTTGGTGACGTTTTCGAACTCGAGGGGCTTCCCGTTGACGAGGACGGAGACGAGGGGCACGCCGCGCCGCGCGCATACGGAACCGACCTCGCGCGCGAGCTCGTCCTGCGACCCGGTAAGGGCGAGGTCGGCTCGGTCGTGGGCCTCGCCGTTGAGGATGAGCGTGTCACCGACGCAGAGGACGACGAGGTCGGCCTTCGCCGCGAGCTTGCGCGCGCGCGGGATGGAATGGATCGCGGGGTCAAGGACGTCGCAGCCTTTGTCGAAGAGGACGCGGACGCCGCGCGCTTGCGCGAGCTCCTGATCCCGTCGAGGACCGTCGTCACGCGGAAGGTCGGGACGGCGTCGAGGTGCGGGACCGGGTGCGTGAAGAAGGTCCAGTCCCCGAACTGCGCGCGAACGGAGTCCGCGTTCGGGCCGATGACGGCGATCGTGCGAACCTTCTTGCGGCCGTCGATCGGGAGGGCGGGCGAGCCCGCGACGGTCCCGTTCTTGAGGAGGATGATCGACTTTCGCGCCGCCTCGAGGCTTTCCGCGAGGTGGTCGGGGTGGCCGAAGATGCCCGCGGCGTCGCGCGCCGTCGGGTCGTCGCGGAGGGCAAGGGTCTTTACCTTCGCGGGGACGTCGAAGAGGCCGATTCTGAATTTCACTGAGAGGATGCGGAGGACGGCGTCGTCGACGAGCCGCTCGTCGACCTCGCCTCGCGCGAGAAGGCCGAGGGTCGCCTCGTAGAACTCGGGGGCGGTCATGATCATGTCGTTCCCCGCCTCAAGCGCGATCTTCGACGCCTCGGTCATGTCCTTGGCGATCTTTTGACGGCGCACCATGCTCGAGACGTTCTGCCAGTCGGTGACGACGAAGCCGTCGAAGCCGAGCTCCTCCTTGAGGACGCGGCGGAGCAGGGGCGCGTGCGCCGAGCAGGGAAGCCCGTCGATCGGTTCGTATCCCGCCATTACGGTAAGGCAGCCGGCCTCGATCGCCCGCTTGAACGGGGGAAGGAAGGTCGAGCGGATGGCGCGCATGGTGACGGACGAATCGTAGGAGTCGCGGCCGCCGGTACTTTCCCCGTAGGCGATGTAGTGCTTGGCGCAGGCGATGACGCTGTCGGCGTCGCGGATGTCCGCGCCTTGGTATCCGCGGACGGTAGCCGCGCCCATGATACCGGCGAGCAGGGGATCCTCGCCGAAGGTCTCGTCGACGCGTCCCCAGCGGAGGTCGCGCGCGAGGCAAAATACCGGCGAGAAGACCCAGTGAAGGCCCTCGGCGGCGACCTCTCGCGCGGTGACGCGGCCCATTCGCTCGGCGAGCGAGGGGTCCCAGCTCGCGGCGAGGGTGAGTTGGGTCGGGAATATGGTGGCGCCGTTATGGATCCCATGGCCGTGGATGGCGTCGATCCCGAAGATCACCGGCACGCCGAGCCGGCTTTCGGTCGCCAAGCGCTGAATGCGCCGCGCGTCGTCCCCTAATATATGGAGGAAAGAGCCCGCGCCCAGGCGCGCCCACTCGTCCGCTTCCTGGGGCGTCACGATGCTGTAGCTGATTTGCACCATCTGGGCGACCTTTTCCTCGCGCGTCATCGCGTCGAGGAGGAGTCGCGCGCGGCGGTCGGCGGGGATCGATGCGTCGAGCCAGGGACGTGTCGTCGTCGTCATGTCAGTCTCCTGAAAATAAATGTTGCTTCAAGAAACAATTATGGCGCATCGATTGGAAAAAAACAAGGGGGAAAGTTGGAGCAGCGCCTGCCTCGGCCCGCAGCGCGTCCCTTGAGGAAAGCAGGCGAACCTTATATACTGCAACCCTATGGACTTATCGAAGACGCGCAACATCGGGATCATGGCCCACATCGACGCAGGGAAGACCACGACGACGGAGCGAATCCTTTTCTATACCGGCAAGATACACAGAATAGGCGAGATCGACGACGGCGAGGCCACCATGGACTGGATGGCCCAGGAGCAGGAGCGCGGGATCACCATCCAGAGCGCGGCGACCACCACCTGGTGGCGCGACCACCAGATCAACGTCATCGACACACCCGGGCACGTTGACTTCACGGCCGAGGTCGAGCGCTCGCTTCGCGTCCTCGACGGGGCGGTCGCCGTCCTCTGCGCGGTCGGCGGGGTGCAGCCCCAGACCGAGACGGTGTGGCGCCAGGCGGACCAATACCGGGTACCGCGCGTCTGCTTCGTCAACAAGATGGACCGCGTCGGCGCCGACTTCTTCGGCGCGATGACGGACGTCAAGGAAAAATTCGGCGCGGCCTGCGTGCCGCTGCAGATACCGATCGGTCAGGGCGCCGACTTCGAGGGCGTCATCGACCTCGTCGAGATGCGCGAGCTCCGCTGGGACGCCGAGACCGAGGGCGAGAAGATCGAGGTCTCCCCGATCGCCGAGTCCCGCCTCGAGGAGGCGCGGCGCTGGCGCGAGGCGATGCTCGACGCCGTCTCCTCCAAGTCCGACGAGATCACCGAGCTCATACTCGGGGGATCCGAGGTGCCATCCGACCTCGTGCGATGCGAGGTAAGGCGCGCGACGATCGCGCGCGAGCTCGTTCCCTTCCTCTGCGGCGCGTCGCGGCGCAACCAGGGCATCCAGCCGCTGATCGACGCCGTCGTCGACTACCTTCCGGCACCGCACGAGGTCCCGCCCGCGCAGGGCTTTCACGCGAAGAAGGAAGAGGAAGTCTCCGTCCCGTGCAAGGCCGATGGCGTGCCCCTCGGGCTCGTGTTCAAGATCCAGTACGACCGAGAGGCGGGCGCCCTCTGCTACGTGCGCATGTACTCCGGGAAGATCAAGACCGGCGACCAAGTGTACAACGTCGGCAAGAAAAAGCGCGAGCGGGTAAACCGCATCCTGCGCATGCACTCGAACAAGAGCGAGCCGATGGACTCGGTGGAGGCCGGCGACATCGCGGTCTTCATCGGCCTTAAGCTCGCGCAGACCGGCGACACCGTCGGCAGCGAGGGAATGCCGATCCTCCTCGAGAAGATGCACTTCCCCGAGCCGGTCATCTCCGTCGCGATCGAGCCGAAGACCCTCTCCGAGCGCGATAAGCTCAAGGAGACCCTCGAGGTTCTTGCGCGCGAGGACCCGACCTTCACGAGCAGGGAGGACGCGGAGACCGGCCAGCTCATCATCTCCGGGATGGGCGAGCTCCACCTCGACGTCCTCGTGACGCGGATGATAGACGACTTCAAGGTCGAGGCGCGCGTCGGGAACCCGCAGGTCACCTACCGCGAGTCGGTCACCGCGACGGCCGAGCACGCCGAGCGGTTCAGCAAGACGATCGGGGGGAAGGAGAACGCGGCGGGAGTCACCCTTCGCGTCGAGCAGCTTCCGCGCGGGTCTGGCAACCAATTCCGGAGCGCGGTCCGCAAGAGCGGCGTCCCCGAGGAAATACTCGACGCGATCGAGCGCTCGGTCACGAGTTCCTTCGGATCGGGCATCCAGTACGGCTATCCCTGCGTCGACATCGGCGTGACCCTCGTCGACCTCGCGTACGACGAGCTCACGGCGTCGACCTTCGCTTTCGAGGCGGCGGCCTCGATGGGATTCGACGAGGCGTGCCGGAAGGCGAGCCCGGAGCTTCTCGAGCCGATCATGCAAGTCGATATCCTTTGCCCGAAGGACTTCGTAGGCGAGGCGATGAGCCAGGTCACCCAGCGCGGCGGCCTCATCTCGAGCCTCGAGTCGAAACCCTCGATAGAGGTGGTGCACGCGCAGGCCCCGATGGCGAAGATGTTCGGCTTCTCGACCGCGCTTCGATCGGTCACGCAGGGGCGCGCGAGCTTCGCGATGAGCTTCAGCCACTTCGAGGTGAAGAAGGGCGGGCTCGGGGGGAACTGACCCCCGCTTCTCCCGAAAGATACTTGACGATATCCCCTTTCCCGACGTGGCAATCCGCCACGTGGTATCTTATACTTTTCGGTATGAACGCGCAGCGGTATTTGATATCCGGCTCCTCCGCGCTCTCGGTCGCGACCGTCCTCCTGCTGTGGGCGGCGCCTCGGTCGACGCCCGCCGCGCCGGTGACCGCCGCCCTCGCGGCGGTTTGCTGCCTCGCGGCCCTTATCCCCATTGCCTTGCGCGCCCAAAGGCGCGATGCCGCGACTGAATCGGGCGAGGAGCCCGCGCGCGCCCCGAGCGGCGAGAGCCGGTTTCCCGCCCTCCTCGCGGAGATGCGCCAAATGCTCGCCGCCGCGGCCGACCCGGTGCGCGAGGTCGCGGATTACCCGATATTCGGGCGCGTCTTGTCCGCGCGCACGATGGAGGAGCTTGGAACCCTCCTTTCCGCTGCCCGCGATCGCCTGTCTACCGCCGAGCGAAGATCCGCCTCGCTGTCGCGCGACGTCCTTCTCGACGGCGCGATACTTTTATCCCTCGCCGAGGCCGTGCTCGGCGAGGTGTCGCGGAAGACGGAGGAGGCGACGTTCGCCGTCATCGAGAAATTCCTCGTAGTTCACGAGGCGACCGCGAGGGCCGCCGAGTCCGCGCGGCGCGTGCGCTCCCAGATCGAGGGCGACGGGGACTCGCCGTCTGTATCGACCGCCGCCGAGGGTACTCGCGAGACGATCCGAAACGAGCGCCAGGCGATACGCGAGCTTTCGGCGTGCACGCGCGAGAACCATGAGGGCATTTCCGCGATGTCCCGCGAAATCGAGGCGGGTATCTCGCTTCTCGAGAGCATCAACGATATCGCCGAGCGCTCGAAGCTGATCGCGTTCAACATGTCCGTTGAGGCGGCTCGCATCGGCGAGAAGGGCGCGGGGTTCCGGGTGATCATCGTCGAGCTCCATAAGCTGAACGACCGCACGCTTGAGTTCTCCCGAAAGGTTGAGGAGCTTCTCGCGCGCTTCAAGGACCACAACTCACGCCTCGCGGAGAACATGGAGGTGCGCGCGGCGGCCGTCGTCTCGGAGGTCGAGCGCGGCATGGGTTCTGCCGAGCGCGCGGTCGAGGCCCTGATCGGCGCCTCGACCAGGACCGAGGAGTTTGCGCGGGAGATCGCGTCGATGTCCGAGGGTATCGATCGGGACATGGACGGCGTGCTCGAGTCCATGCAGTTTCAGGACATCACGCGGCAGATGACCGAGGGCGCGCAGTCGATCCTCGCCGAGGCCAAGGCGCTGATAGAGGGCGGGATCGACTCGGGCGGCGCGGTATTGGGCGCCCGCGAGAGGCACGACCGGCTCGAGTCTATACGCGCGCGCCTCGTCGCCGCCGCGAAGACGCAATACGAGAAAAACGCCCTTATGGAGGTGAGACTATGAAGATACTGTCCGTCGACGATTCCGCCACGATGCGGAAGATCATCGCGCTCGCCCTCAAGGGCGCCGGGCACTCGGTCGAGGAGGCCGAGAACGGCAAGGACGCGCTCGGGAAGTTGGGCGCCGGTCCCGTCGACTGCATCGTCCTCGACATCAACATGCCCGAGATGAACGGGATCGAGTTTCTTCGCGAGCGGAAGAAAAACCCGGCGATCGCCGGCATCCCGGTCGTCGTGCTCACCACGCAGGACGAGGAATCGCTCCGCGCCGAGGCGATGTCGCTCGGGGCGCGGGGCTTCGTCGTCAAGCCCTTCGTCAAGGAAGCCCTGCTCGCCGCGATCAGTACCGGTACCTGACGGAGAGCACGCTGGCCGACGCGCGTTCCCCCTCGGCGTCGAATTCGACCGACGCGACCGGCTCTCCGGCCTCGGCTCCGCGGAGATACCGCGGCAGCGAGAGGCTAACCGGCGTTCCCGGCCCGAAATAGAGCGAGAGGAAAGACCCCGCGATTACGTTGAGTATCTCCAGGATCGCGTCGCCCGCCGCGCCCCCGGGCGCGGCCTCACCGGCGAAAAGCGTTGAGACGATGCGCGCGCGCAGCGCGTCGCTGAAGCCCAGCTCGATTCGAAGGGATAGGGGGGCGAGCACGTCGATCGTGGCGACGGGACCGCCGGAACCTGGCGACGCGACGCCTTGGGGCAGCGCGATCGCGTCGACGAACGCCATCTCGGCGAGGGTTGCGGAGACCGATTCGGAGAGGCAGCTTCCCGCGCGCGCGGGGTCGAGGGCGCCGGTAGTCATCGTTCCTCCAGAGCGTGCAGCACTTTCTCGGGCGAGACGGGCTTCTTGATCACGCGCGTGACGCCGAGCGCGCGCATACCCTCGGCGGACGGGCCGTCCGCGACGCTCGAGGTGATAACCACCTCGACCCGCGATCCGTCTTTCCTCGCGCGAAGCTCGCGGACGAAGGTCTCTCCGTCCATCTTCGGCATGTTGATGTCAGAGAACACGAGGTCTATCGTCTCGTCCGAGCAAACCGCCTCGAGCGCGTCGATCCCGTTCTCGGCGAATTTGAACGCGCCCACGGATAACCCGGACATCTCGACGCAGCGCTGGATGATCATCCGCGAGGTCGGCGAGTCGTCGACGATCAGCACGGTTCGGTACTGCTCCATCGATACCTCCTATATCTCCCACGTCTTCCCGCCCGAGGTGACGGTCATCACCCCGGTCGCGACGTGGACGGATACCGTCCTGCTGATCTCGCCGCCGGTATCCTCGGCGATCGCGCCGAGCGAGCTCATCCAAAGGATTCGCTTCGCCGCGAGCACGTTTCGCTTTCCTATATCGAAGATGCCGCGGTCGTCCATAACACGGATCGGCTCCCCCGGCGAGCTTCACGCGTACGTGCGGGCGCGCCGATCCGTGTTTCTTCATGTCCTCGATCATCAGGGGGAGGCCGGTGTCGGCGAAGTAGCCGGGAAGGGCGCGGGCCTTCGTCGGGTCTATCGAGGAGTCGGGAAGCGCGATGTGTATGAGGCCGGCGACGCGCCGCTTGACGTCGTGGATGACCACGGCGACGCACGACCCGAGGGCGTAGGTCTTTATCACGTCGTCCTCGGCTGCCGACACCGCCCACTCGCCGATGCCGACGGTTATGGTTCCCATCGACCAGCCCCCTTCCCGGCGCGCGAAGCGAGCGCGGCGATCGCGACGCCGGCGATGTCGTCCGCCGGCACGGCGCGCTCCGCGGCCCCGTTCAGTATCGCCTCGCGCGGCATCCCGAAGACGACGGACGTCGCCTCGTCCTGCGCGAAGCAGCGCGCGCCGGCCTCGCGCATGCGAAGGAGCCCGTCGGCCCCGTCGCGCCCCATGCCGGTCATCAATACGCCGACCGCGCGAGATCCCGCGGCGTCCGCGACCGACGAGAAGAGGACGTCGACCGACGGGCGGTGCCCGGATACCTTCTCGCCGGGAAGGCAGCGGACGAACCAACGCTCGTCGCGCCGCGCGAGGGTCATGTGGAGGTCGCCAGGCGCGACGAGCACGAGCCCGTCCTCTACCGCGTCGCCGTCCTTCGCCTCGCGGACGGATACGCGCGAGGCGCGGTCGAGGGACTCGGCGAAGAGGCGGGTGAAGACCGGGGGCATGTGCTGGACGATCAAGGTGCCCGGCATGTCGGCGGGGAACTCGGGAACCATCGCCCCGATGACCGCCGTCCCGCCGGTCGACGCGCCGATCGCGAGCACGCGGGCGCTTGAGTCGCCGGCGCCTCGAGCGGCTTTCGCATGCGGCGCGTCGTGGATATTCCGCGGGTCGCGTGCCCTGTTCCCCGGCGACGAGCGGCGCGGTATCTTGCCGACGTCTGCCGCGGCCGCCTCGCGTATCCTGTCGGCGAGCTCGCCCACCATTCTGGCGAGTCCTTCGCGGTCCGACCCGCGAGGCTTCGGGACGACGTCGACCGCGCCCGCGCTCAGCGCCTCGAAGGCGCGCGCGGATCCTTCGGCGGTTACCGCGGACACGACGATCACCGGGATGGGGTACTGCGGGAGGAGGCGCCTGAGGAACTCGATGCCGTTCATGCCGGGCATCTCGACGTCGAGGGTGACGACGTCCGGCCTGAGGAGGACGATTCGGTCGCGGGCGGAGAAGGCGTCCGACGCTTTCCCCACGACCTCGATGTCTGGATGGAGCGCGAGTCCCCTCTCGAGGACGTCCCGCACGATGGCGGAGTCGTCGACTATCAACGTCCGTATCCGGTCACGCATCGGTCGTAGCCCGCTCGAGCGTCTTCGCGTCGTCGCCGTCCTTGACGACGAGGGTATCTCCCCGCTCTGTCGCCTCCGCCTCGATCCATTCCGGATTTGCCGGAAGCTCGCGGAGCGCCACGACCTCGCCGTCCCTGAGTAGGCACTGGTAGCCCGATGCGGGCCGCGCGCGGAGTATCCCGCCCGCGAGACGCCACTCAAGGACGAGGGATAGCCTGTACTCGTCGTGCGTGGCCCCGTCCTCGCCGCGCGTTTCCGCCCGCAGCGAAACGCGCTTCACGCATATATGCTCCCTAAACTCGTACGACGATTCGTACGCCGCGGTGTCCGGGTCGGAACCGGGAAGGAGAATCGGCGCCGCGACGGCTACGTAGGGCGAGCCGCCGACAAGATGCTCGCGAACGCGCCAAAGCCCAAGGATCGCGGACCGCGGCCTCTCGAGTCGGGCGGACGAGTACTCGTATTCCCCATTCCCCTCGCCGAGGGATGCGACGAGTCCCGATGCGAAGGTGGCCAGGCTCGGCCGCTCGCGTCGCCTCATGCGGGGACCGGGAACCCTTTCTCGATGATTCGCGCGTAGTCGCGGGCCGCGTAGCTCGCGGGCCCGCATTCCCATATCGTGCGCGATTTCTCGAGAGACCTTGCGATGTACTCGGACTTGCATATCTCGTACACCGGGATACGGAATGCCGAGAACACCTCCCGGTACGTTTGGACCCGGTTAAGGCGATTCTCGGCCTTCGTGAATACGAGGGAATGCACCTTGATCTCGCGCCCGGCGCTCTCCGAGCAGACGCGCACCTCCTCGAGGGCGGCCTCGAGGCCGGACACCGAGAAAAGCTGGAACTCGAGGGGGATGATGACGGCGTCGCTTGCCTCGATGAGTAGGCGCTCGAGCGGGCTGTTCGAGGGCGAGGAGTCGATGACGATGCGGTCGTACCGCGCTCGGAGCGCGGCGACGAGGGCGGCGAAGCGCCCCGCGGCCGCGGCGATCTCGGCGTCGTTCGTCTCGTTTCGGAGGTTCCTGTTCGTCGCCGGCACGAGGTCGAGGTTTCGGCGCACCGATTTGTTCACGAACTGCGCCGCGTCGACGTGATCGGTCGACCTGATCTCGGCGAGAAGCTCGCCGAAGTCCCGCCTGTCCCCGGTACCGAAAAAGAGGCTAAGGTTTCCCTGCGGGTCGCCGTCGATCATCAACACATGCTCTCCCCGTCGCGCCAAACCGGAGGCGAGCTGAATCACGGTCGTCGTCTTTCCAACTCCGCCTTTTTGGTTCGCGACCGTGATGACCCGTGGCCACGGGCTCTCGGCTTGCTTTTTTTCTTGATCAGTCACCTTGGACTCCTTTGCGGTAGGTCGCCGGCATCACGTACTCGAAGGGGCATCCCTCGCGCGGGAGGCTCTCGGAGTGCCCGATGAACAGGTACCCGCCGGGTTTCACGTAGTTGCTCAGCGCGCGCGTAAGCCGCTCGCGCGACGCCGGGTCGAAATAGATCATCACGTTCCGGCAAAAGATCACGTCGAATTTCCCGCGCATCGGGAAGTTCCCCGACATCAGGTTGAGCCGCTTGAACAGGACCATCGAGCGGTAGCGATCCTTTACCGCATACAGGCCATCGCCGGCGGGATCGAAGCAGGAGAGGCGATACCCCGTCGGGGTCTCCCGGAGCTTCTCCGCCGCGTACACCCCGGCGCGCGCCTCCTCGAGGGCGGCGAGCGAGATGTCGGTCGCTAACAGCCCAAGATCGACGGATCGGAGCCTCGGGCCGAAGTACTCCTCGAGAAGGATGGCGATCGAGTACACCTCCTCGCCGGTCGCGCACCCGGCGCTCCAGATGCGGAGCGGGTAGGGGCTTTGCGCGGCTATCGATGCCTCTATGCCGGGGAGGACGGTGTCCCTAAGGAAATCGAAGTGCCCGCGCTCGCGAAAGAAGAAGCTATGGTTCGTCGTTATCCGATCGACGAGCTCGCTTAGCTCCGCCCCGTCTCGATCCGCCTCGAGGCGCTCGACGTACTCGCGGAATCCCGCGAGCCCGAGCTCGCGGAGCCGCCTCGCGAGCCTGCCGGCGACGAGCGATCGTTTTTGCTCGCCGAGCGAGATGCCGAATCGATCGTTGAGGATGTCCGCGATGTACCGGAAGTCCCCGTCCCCCAGGGAGGGGAGTTCCGCGCAGGCGCGCGCGGCGCCGTCGGCGTATCCGTCCAATCGGTGTCTCCTAGGCGCCTTTCTGCTCGGGGGCCGCGCCCTGCGAGGGGAGCGTCCCGCGCAGGGTCTCGTCGCGGACGATGCGCTCGATGTCGAGGATGATCTTGATCGCCTCTCCCGATTTCCCCATCCCGGAGATGTATTGGTCGCGGCCCGAGACCGTCTTGAACCGAGGGGGCGGCTCGATGTTGCGCGGCTGTATCTCGAGCACCTCCTCGACCGTGTCGACGAGACAGCCGATGAGCACCCCGTCGACCTCGGTGACGACGATGCAAGTCCGGCTGTCGTGGGCCCGCTCCTCCATCCCGAACCTAAGGCGCAGGTCGACGATCGGGATGACCTTTCCGCGGAGGTTGATGACCCCCTTCACGTAATCGGGCATGTCGGGCACCGACGATATCGACTGAAGCTCTATGATCTCGATGACGTGCCTGATCCCGATTCCGTACGATTCCTTGCCGATGCGGAAGAAGAGGTACTTGTCGGCCTGGGTGTCCTCGTTTTCCTCATCCTCGACGAGGAACTCCTCCTCGCGGACTGCCGTTTTCGCGTCGCTCATGGCTTCCTCCTTCGGCTAGAACTTGCCGAAATTCCCGTCGTCGAGGGAGATGATGTCCGCCGGTCGCGGGGCCTTCGCCTGCGCGGGACGGGTCGGCGGCTTGCGCGTTCGGGCGGCGTCCGGCGGGCGGACGCTCACCGCGATGCTCGGTATCTGGGGCTTGGCCGGCGCCGCAGCCCTGATTTGCCGGGCGGCTAGCGGCGCGCCGCCGGCGTACGCGTCTCGGCCCCGAAGGGTAAAGCGCGCCAGCATCGCCTTGACTTGCTGGGCCTGCGAGGAGAGTTCCTCGGACGCCGACGCGCTTTCCTCGGCGCTCGCCGTGTTGCTCTGGGTGACTTGGTCGATCTGGTTGAGCCCGATCGCGATTTGATCGAGTCCCTGCGTCTGCTCGCGGCCGGCCGTCGCGACCTCCTCCGCGAGCTCGGCGACCTGAGACGCGCCGCCGACGATCTCGTCGAGCTGCTGGGCGGTTCGGTCGACGAGGTCGTTCCCGTGCTGTATGTTCGAGATCGCCTCCTCGACCATGCGCGTCGTTTCCTTAACCGAGTTCGCGCTCCTGACCGCGAGGTTCCGCACCTCCTCGGCGACGACGGCGAATCCCTTCCCGTACTTCCCGGCGCGCGCCGCCTCGACGTTCGCGTTGAGGGCAAGGAGGTTGATCTGGAACGAGATGTCGTCGATCGCCTTGACGACCTTCTTGATCTCCTCCGCGCTCGTGTTAATGTCCGACATCGCGGCGACGAGCTCCTTCATCTGCGAGTTTCCCTTCAGCGCGTTCTCCTGAGCCTCCTTCGCGAGGCTGTTCATCTTCAGCGCGTTCTCCGTGTTCTGCCTGGTTTGGCTCGATATCTCCGTGGTCGATGAGGTGATCTCCTCGAGCGAGGACGCCTGCTCGGTCGCCCCCTGCGACAGGGCTTGGCTCGCCTGGGATACCTGCCCGGCCCCCTCAGCGACCTGGTCGACGGCGAGGTTGATCTGCGAGAGGGTGTCGTTGATCGCGTCGAGAGAATCGTTCAGCGACTGCTTGAGGACGTCGAAGTCGCCCATGTACGACCCGTCGACGCTCGCGGTCATGTCGCCCTCCGCGAGACGCTTGAATATCTCGATGACCTCGTTGACCGGCCCGATGACGAGGTCGAGGGTCCTGTTCACGCCCTCGATGATCTTCCGGTAGTCCCCTTGGTGCCGGCTTCCGTCGGCGCGCGTCTGCAGGACGCCGGCAACCGCGGCGTCCGCGAGCATGTTCGAGTCCGCGATCAGCGCCTGGATGCTGTCGATCGCCCTGTTCAGGTTCTCCTTGATGAGGTTGAAGTCCCCGTTAAAGCTATCCGTTATCTTCTCGGGAAGGTCTCCCCGGGAAATCGCGTCGATGTACCGCGCGGCGACGCCCATCGGCCCGGTGACCGCGTCGAGGGTGCGGTTAATCCCCTCGATGACGCGGCGATAGTCGCCGGTGTGCCTGCTCGCGTCTGCCCGTGTCGAGAGCCGCCCGTCGACGGCGGACGCGACGAGGCTGTCCGTGTCCTTGATGAGCGCGGCGATGTTATCCTCGACGCCCGAGAGCGACGACGACACCTGGGCGAACTCGTCGCGGGTACGGACCTCGAGCCGCTCGGAAAGGTCGCCGCGCGCGATTTTGTCGAGCACGGAGACCGTCCGCTTCAGCGAGGAGCTGATCGCGTTTCCGAGCAAGAGGCCGAGCGCTATCGATATGGCGAGGGCGGCGAGCGTCACCGACACGAGGACGGCCCCGGCGCGGCGCGATGCCGCGAGGGACCTCTCGGCGCGTTCCTGTCCGTAGTATCGGTCTACGAACTCGATGAGATCGTCGAGCGACTTGATCAGGCGGTCGAGGGCGAGGCGGTTTTCGCCCCACACGTGGGCGTTGATCGTCTCGTACTGAGCCGCGATCGCCACGGGGTCGGTGAGGCCGGCGAGCTTTCGCGTTTCCTCAATTGTCTTATTGGTGTACGCGGCCCCCGTCGTGAGGTTCTCGCGCACGACGTCCCAAAGGTCTGATTCCTCGGCGACGTGGCTTTCCTTTTCGTATAGCTCCATGACCGGTCGGTAGGCGGCGCGGGCGTCCTCGACGATCTTGTATTGCTCCTCGAGAAAACCGGCCTGCCTAAAGCCGATCGGGTTCGCCATGTTCCGTATGGCGACCTTCACCTTGAGGAATTCCTTCGCGATGATGTTGAGGTGCTTAATCGACGGGATGGTCTTGCTCGCCATCTCGCCGATCGAGGCGCCAAGCGTTCCGACCTCGCTAAACCCGACGGCGCCGACCACGGCGCACAGTAAGGCGATGGACAAGAAGCCAACGAGCAGTTTGGCGAGAATCTTCATTTTTCCCTCCCGGAGAACGCAGGTCTCCCCAAGGGCTCAGGCGATGTGGCGTGAGAGTAGGTGGGCAGTGTCTATGATGAAGCTTACGCCCCCGTCGCCGAGTATGCTGCACCCGGAGATACCATCGATTTTTCCGATGAACTCGGAGATCGACTTCACGACGATCTGCTGGTTCCCGACGACCTCGTCGATGAGGACGCAGGCCTTCCTTCCGTCGTTTTGCACGACGATAACGATGCCGTCCTCGGGGGCGGTGACCGCCCCGTCGACGCCGAATGATTCGTGTAGCTTGATGAGGGGGAAGAACTCATCGCGGATGTTCACCGCGTGGCCCCCGCCCTCGGTCTCGACGACCTGCGAGTCGCTGATCTTGGCGAACTCGATGATGTCGCCGAGCGGGAGCGAGTACCTGCTCCCGCCGACGCGCACCGTGATCCCGTCGACGATGGCCATCGTGAGCGGGATCGCGAGCGTGAACTCCGTGCCCGTACCGGGGGACGTATCGATCTCGACGCGGCCCCTGATCCGCTCGATGTTCCTCTTCACGACGTCGAGGCCGACGCCGCGCCCGGAGATGTTGGTGATGGCCTCCGCCGTCGAGAAGCCCGGCGCGAAG
>JAKPSR010000369.1 GCA_029571425.1 Spirochaetota bacterium
ATCAGCGCGGGCGATACCGATACGGAAGATTTCCGCCCGGTAAACGACACGCGCAAGATCAAGATCTACGACTTTAAGCGTCCGGATAAGTTCTCGAAGGAACAGATCCGCACGGTCTCGATCATGCACGAGACCTGCGCGCGCCTGACGACGACGGCCCTGTCCGCCCAGCTCCGTAGCATGGCGCACGTCCACGTCGCCTCGGTAGACCAGCTGACCTACGAGGAATTCATTCGCTCGATCCCGACGCCGACGACCCTCGCAGTCATCAACATGGACCCGCTGAAGGGAAACGCGATCCTGGAGATCGATCCCTCGGTCACCTTCTCGATCATCGATCGCCTGTTCGGCGGAACGGGGCAGGGCACCAAGGTGCAGCGCGACCTCACCGACATCGAGCAATCGGTCATGGAAGGGATCATCGTCCGCATCCTGGCGAACATGCGCGAGGCCTGGACTCAGGTAATCGACCTCCGCCCGCGCCTCGGCCAGATCGAGACCAACCCCCAGTTCGCCCAGATCGTCCCCCCGTCGGAGATGGTCGTCCTCGTTACCCTCGAGACGAAGGTCGGCGAGGAGGAGGGGATGATGAACTTCTGCATCCCCTACATCACCATCGAGCCGATCATATCGAAGCTCTCGAGCCAGTTTTGGTTTTCGTCGGTCAGACGCAGCTCGACAACGCAATATCTTGGCGTCCTCAAGGACAAGCTTTCCACCGTCGACATGGACGTGGTCGCCGAGCTCGGGACGATCAATCTCCCGGTCCGCGACGTGCTGAACCTACGCGTCGGCGACGTCGTGCGCCTTTCGAACGTGCGGGTCGGCGATCCCTTTACCCTCAGCGTGGGGAACAAGAAGAAGTTCCTCTGCCAAGCGGGGGTGATCGGGAAGAAGGTGGCGGTCCAGGTGCTGAAGAAGCTGGCCGACATCGAGCAGGAAGAATTCGAAGAACTATCAGTGGAAGGAGAGGAAGCATATGAGTGACGGTGCCATATCCCAAGACGAGATCGACGCCCTGCTCGCGGGCGTGGACATGGGCGGAATGGGCGCGTCTTCCGCCGCTCCCTCTCAGTCTTTTTCCGACGCGCAAGCAAACGCGCTTAAGGGATTCCTTTCCGGGAACCTCGGTGCGCTGAAGTCAAACCTCGAGTCGATGACCGCGAAGTCCGCCGAGTACGGCGCTCCCGTCATCGAGGTGATGAACCGCGACTCCTTCCTCCGGAAGATACCGGAGATGGTCGTCGCCAGCCTGGTCGATTTCAGCGAGACCCTCGTCGGCGACCACCTGTTCGTCCTTTCGCCCGAATTCGCCCAAAAGTTGGTGAGCCTCGTCAATAACGAGGAGTCGGCCGAGCTGGACGACATGGCGCTTTCCGTTATCGGGGAGACGGTCTCCCAGCACACCGGGACCGAGATTACCTCGATCGAGAAGGCGGGGCTCAAGGGCGTCGCGAACAAGCCCGCCGAGACCGTTCACGTCCCGAAGGCCATGGTTCGGT
>JAKPSR010000390.1 GCA_029571425.1 Spirochaetota bacterium
GCCGAAAACCCAATCGTGTTTCTTTCGTACGGAAGCCCTCTCGAGCGCGAGTTATTCGAACGATGCGGGATACGCCCCCTGCCGGCCAGGCGAAACGGGACGGTAGCGGGCACGGCCTGCGAGCTCGCGTTTTCCCTGAGCCCGGCGCACGTGTACGCCTGCGGGCTTGACCTCACGCCGTCGAGCTCGTATAGCCACGCGAGACCCAATGCCTTCGACGCCTCGACCGACGCGTTGACCGATCGATTGCAGCCATTAGCGACGGAGCTAGCGCGGCAAAACGCCGAGTCGGGGGCCCTCTCGGTGTACGCCGATTGGTTCGCCTCGCGCGACGCGGGATTCAAGTCCCGCCTGTTTCGGCTTGGTCCCGTCGCGCGGGAGATACCCGGCGTCGGCGTCATTGATCGGTTGCCCGATTTTCATGCCACGATCGCGCCGTCCGCGAAGAGATCGCTCGTGCGCGCGCAACCCTGTCCGCCTCGCGCGGCGCGGGCACGGGCTGCCGCCGACCTCGCCCGTTCACTCGCGCGGGAACTGGCTGCTGCCGACTCCCGCGCGACTTCCGATAGGCTCGTCGAAGCACTTCTCTCGAAAACGTCCCTTTCAGACCTGGCGCAGCTTGCCTCCTACGGGGACTATATCGCTCTTGTCCGAAAGACCGGCGGCGGCGACGGACCGGAGGTTTCCGCCATTGTCTCGTCGATAGCGTCGCGAGTGGGCGCGGCCGTGGACCGCGTCGCGCGGAGGCTTGATCGAGATGGATGAAACCTTACTGCGGCGAAACCTTGAAGCACTACGCCCAAAGAACCCTTCGCTCGTCGCGCGTCTCGAGATGCTGCGGCCTGACGGGACTTACGCCGAATCCCGCCGCGCGAGATCGGGCCATGTGGTTCCCGTTTTCTCAGGCGGCGCGGCCATGCATACCCTGTACGACGTCGGGCGCGAGGCCGAAAGCCTGCTCTCGTCCGCGGCGACCGCGGGCTTCGCTCTTTTCGCCGGGATCGGCTCCGGCGCCCACATCGCGCGATTCCTCTCTCGAGAAGACGGGCCGCGCGCCGTCGCGGTCGAGGCTGGCCTTGGGCCCCTTGTGTCCCTTTTCTCCGTCGTCGACCTCTCGGATCTTCTCGCCCACCCTCGCCTCGTCATCGTCGCGGAGCCCGAGGCCGTTTCCGACGCGATCATCTCCTCGTATCTACCCGCCCTTCACGGTGGTTTTTCTTGCGTGCCCTTGCGCCCCTGGTGCGATCGTTTCCCTGAGGCATGGGCGGCCGTCGAGCGCGGTACGCGCGTGGCCATCGATGCGGCTGCGGCCGACGTGTCCACGCAAGCTCATTTCGGTGCCCTCTGGTTCCGAAATTGCCTGCGCAACCTTGGGATAGCCTCCCGGTATCCCGGTACCCTGCCCAACACCCACGGAAAAAAGGTTGCCGCCGTTCTCGCCGCCGGGCCGAGCCTCGAGGAAGCCATCGAGGGCATTACGCGAGACCGTCGGGATCTGTACGTAGTCGCCTGCGATACCGCCTATCCCGCGCTCGTTTCGAGCGGGATCGAGCCAGACATGATCGTGAGCATCGACGCCCAGGGCATTTCCCGATCGCACGTCGCCCGCGGTGTCCCTCCGGGATCGACGGTGGTTCTCGACGTATGCGGGAATCCCGCTTTCGCGGAGGCCGCGGAGCGGGCCAAAGCGAACCTCGTCGTCGCGGCGGGCGGACATCCCCTCGCCCGTTTCGCCGCCGGTTTTTCCCCGCTTCCCCGACTCGACACCTCGTCGGGCACGGTGGCGGTCGCCGCCTTGGACGTGGTACGGTCCCTCGGGTTCCGGATCGTGCGTATAGCCGGCGCCGACTTTTCCTACGTCGGGGGAAAGCCCTACGCGCGGGGAACCTATCTCTCGGATTTGTACGACGGGACTTCGACGCGGACGGAGACGGCCGAGACCCTGTACGCCGCACTGACGTTCCGTTCCCCCGTGGAGCGCGATAGAGCACGAAACGGGCGGGTGACGTACCGGACGGCCGTGCTTACGTCATACCGCGCCGCCTTTGACCGGTTTTTGAGCGGTGCCGGCCTCTCGACGCAAGCGGGCGTCCCGGCGCCCCGGCTCGACGCGCGACCCCTATGGTCAGACGCCGACATTCGTCCTTTTAACTTTTCGGGATTCCTCGATTTCTACGCGCGCGCGCTCGAGGAAATCGACGTACGCCGCCCGGAAGCCTACCCTGCTTTCGTCACCCTCCTGCCGCTCGCCGCGGCGCGTGCGAGAGAAACCGGTTCGCTAGACCGCGGGGTCGACGCCGGCGAGTTGATTCGCCTTGCGCTCGACGTGATTGCGGGATATACTAAGCCACATGAAGAATAAGTTCATTCCGATATATGCGATCTGCGCCCTCCTGGTCCTTTCTGGTGCCGTCCTGTGGTTCGTCGTCAGGATATCCTCCAACGCGAAGGCGGGGGCCTTAGAGGCCGACAGAAGCTTTTCCTGGCTCGTCCGCTCCATGGAAACCGAGGCCGCGCAGAACGGTTTG
>JAKPSR010000399.1 GCA_029571425.1 Spirochaetota bacterium
TTGAGGCGGGCGATCTCGGCCGGGTCGGCCAAGGGCTCGCGCGCGACGAGGGCGTCGCGGCCCTCCTCAGACATGCAATTGCCGGCTATCGTTTCCCTGACGCGGCCGTATTCCAGCGCGTCGAGCGTTCGTTCGTCCATCCTAGTCCGTCCAGCTCCCCGTCTCGATTTCCTCGCGGATGCGAGCCCAACTGTCGTAGCGCTCCTCGTGGATCACCCCGGCGTACACCGCCTCCAGGATCTTGCATCCCGGCTCGTGCGTGTGCGTGCACGAGGCGCCGAAGGAACAGGAGCCGACGAGTCCCGCCATCTCGGGGAAGTGAAAGGCGAGGTCTCGCGCGGCGATCCCGTGCGGCACGAAACGCCGCACGCCGGGGGTGTCGACGACGCTCGAGGCGGCGAGGTCTCCCTGCGCCGGGACGCGGTAAAGCGATCCCCGCGTCGTGGTGTGCGTGCCGCGCCCGTATTTCTCCGAAAGGCAGCCGGTTCGCAGGGCGAGGTCCGCGCGAAGGGCGTTCAGTATGCTCGACTTCCCGACCCCGGACTGCCCGACGAGGGCGACGGAACGTCCGGCGATGAGCGAGCGTAGGCCGTCGATCCCGTCGCCGGACGATGCGGACACGCGGAGCACGGCGTACCCAAGGCGAACCCAGTCCTCGAGCCTCTCGCGCGAGTCGTCGCCGATCCCGAGGTCCGCCTTGTTGAGCACGACCGCCGCCGGGATGCCCTCGGCGTCCGCCTGCACCAGGGCGCGGTCGACGAAGCGCGGCCTGAAGGGCGGCTCGTCCGGCGTGGTCACGCATACCAAGAGGTCGATGTTCGCCGCGATCAGCTGGGGCAAGTTGCCCTTTTGGTTGAGCCGGACGAAGCGGTTGCGGCGCGGCGAGAGGGAAACGACTTGGCCGCGCGCCTGGTCGTGGGCGTCGGGCTCCACCGAAACCCGGTCGCCCGGGGCGAGGGGGTTGTAATAGCCTTCCGACTCGCGCAGAACCTTTCCCTTGATGGGGCAGAGCCGCTCGACGCCGTCGTCGCACTCGACGACGAAGCTGTTGTTCGTGCCGCCGAGCACGAGGCCCTCGATCACAGCGAGCCCCCCCAGGAAACGCCGAAGAGGTCGGCGTATTCTCGGTACCGATCCTCGGCGCCGGGAGGCAGCCCGCCGGTGACGTAGAAGGCGCCCGAGCCGTTCCCGTCGGGACGCGGCGGCACGACGCGGAGAGCCTGCTGGACGACCCCGTCGCGCGAGTCGATGACCTTGATACCCGGGCCGGCCGCCTCGTCGATCTCGTCGCGGACGTGCACGAAGTGGGTACAGGCGAGCACGATGGTGTCGACCCCGGCGGCGCGGAAACGGTCGATCGAGGGGCGCACCGCGCGAAGTCGCTCCTCGCGGCCGGCGGTGACGAGCTCGCGCTCGATCTGGGAAACAAGGGTGGAGTCCCCCACCCGCTCGACGTGGCAGTCGGCGGCGAAGTCGCGGATCAACCCGTCGGTGTAGGGGTCGCGCACCGTGCGCTCGGTCGCCAGGAGGCCGATGCGCCGGTTCTCGGAAACGGCGGCGGCGAGCTTGATCGCGGGCACGGTGCCCACGAAGGGAATGCCGAAGGCCTCGCGAAGGGCGGCCAACGCGGCGACCGAGATGGTGTTGCAGGCGACGACGACGAGGTCGGGGCTAAAGCGGTCGAGGAGGCGCCCCACGGCGGAAACGGCAAATTCGATCACCTCGTCGCGGGTCTTCTCGCCGTAGGGAAAGTGCGCGGTGTCGGCGAGGTAGACGTACGAGGCTGTCGGCGCGCGCGCCTTGAGTTGGGCGAGATAGGGAAGCCCGCCCGTCCCCGAGTCGAGAAAGGCGTATTGATACCGAAGCGCGGTCGTCGCATTCATCGAAAGCCCCTACGCGCCGAAAAGGGAGTCGAACGCGGAATGCGCGTCCGGCGAGCCGCGCGTCCCCCCCGGCCGATCGGAGCGAAGGCGCGGGTCAAGCTGAAAGGAATCGCAAAAATTCGAGCGCTCCTTGTCGCGCACCGCTTCGTCGACGCGCTCAAGGCAGTCGTGGTAAGACCCGGGTGAGTAGAATCGGCAGTTCCGGCACGATCGGAGATCGGCGCCGCAGGTCTCGCAGACGGCCGCTCGCCCGATGGGGGCGGGAACCGCGATGGCCTTACCGCATTTCCAGCACATGGTGCATATCATACCCCATTTGACCAAAAACGCGCAATGACCTACAGTATACGCATGTTCAACCCAGGACGCGGCGCCGGGGACGCGAGTCCCCTCGCCCTCATCGCCTCCGAGCGGGTGGTGAAGAGCCTCGACCTCTCCGGCCTCGAGATCAGGGACGCCGACCTCTCTGGGAAGGTCTTCATCGGCTGCCGGTTCTCGCGCTCGAGGTTCCAGGACGTTATCCTCGACCGCTCGAGATTCCGCATGTGCTTTCTCGACTCATGCGAGTTCGTCCGCTGCTCATTCCTATCCAGCGACATCCAGTTTTCCTGCTTCTCGGGCTCCCGGTTGGAGCAATGCACCTTCGAGAACTCCGACCTTCTCCACGACAACTTCAACGGACTCGCGGCGTCCCGCGTCTCGTTCAACGACTCCGACCTCTACAACTCGCGGTTCGTGCTCGCCATCCTCAAGGACACCTCCTTCGTCAACTGCAACCTGAAGAAGACCATGTACTTTCAAACGGTCCGGGAGAAGGTGTCGTTCAAGTCGTCGAACACCCGCGAGGCGATCTTCGGTCGCGGGGAGGACCCGGAATGAAGGTGTACTACCACTATTCGCTCGAGGGTTTCTCGAATGGCTACCTCGTCGGGAACGAGCGGACGGGCGAGGCTATCGTCGTCGACCCCGGGGTGATGAACAAGGAGCTCCTCGCGCACATAGAGGAAAACGGCTTCGACGTGAAGGCCGTGCTCATCACGCACAGCCACCCGAGCCACCACCGGGGGCTCAAGACCCTGCTTCGAATCTACGGGCCGAAGGTATACGCGGCCGACGCCGAGATCGGCGAGACGCAGACTACCCTTCTTTCGGGCGACGGCAGTTTCGCGGCCGCGGGTTTCGCCATCCGCTATTTCTCGGTGCCCGGGCACTCGCCCGACTCATTGATGTTCCTGATCGACCACCTGCTGTTCACCGGGGACGCCGTTTCCGCGGGGAGGCTCGGCTCGACGAACAACCTCTACGGGATGCGAAACCTCCGCATGCACCTGACGAACAAGATGCTCTCGCTCCCGGACGAGGTGGTCGTCCTCGCCGGGCACGGGCCGCCCTCGACGGTCGGAGCCGAGCGGCTCTTCAACGCCGAGCTTATCCGCCCCGTGGACGCGAGCCAGGAGCCGGATAGCGGCGAAACGCCCTTCCTGGAAGCCGAGGCGTTCTAGCCCTCGGGTTTTTATCGAAGCGACAGCATGCCGGTGCGCCCGGCCGCCATTCCCCACCGCGAAAAAAGATACCCCTCGAGCTCGCGCGCCGCGCGAACGAAATCGGCGCCGTCTGAGCCGCCGACGTAATTGGCGAGCTTCGCGTCGCCGCCGTGCCTGAGGTATCTTTCGCGAAGGTTCTCCGCGAAGTAAGGACCGACCTTGTCGACGGGGTTCTGCAGGATGCAGGCCATGAACTCGTTCTCGAGTAGGTAGCGGTCCGTCACGTCGTAGCCAAGCGTCTCGAGCGCGGTGAAGTAACCCTCGAGGAAGGAAACCGCGCGCGGGTCCATCCCAGCGTACACCTCCGAAACCTTCGCTCGGAAGCCCTCGTCGACGAAATAGATCCCGTGCAGGCTTTCGTGCGCCATGAAGAGGTATCGAAGGTACTCAGTCGACTCGCGCGACACCGAGATCACCGCGCCGTCCCCCGGGACGAGGCGCGAACCCTCGCGCTTAAGGACGCCGCGCGCGAGCAGGAGGTCCCGAAGGGCGAGCTCCTCTGCGCCGAGGGCAAAATTCTCAACGCGCGCCTGCTCGAAGAAGGCGGCGAGGCTCTCGGCGCGGTAGTCGTGGGCGTTGAACGCGTGAAGGCCCTCGAGATCGGCGTCGGCCCATAGCTTGCCCGTGTAACCCTTTTTCTCGACGAAGAAGGCGAGCCGCTTGAATAGGCGGTCCTGCACGCCGTAGTCGGCGGTATCGAAAATCAAAATTGAAGGAAAGCGGTCCCAGGAGAACACCTCGTAATCGGCGCGGCGCCATCGGTCGCGCGGCCACTCGAGCGCCGCGTGGGGATCGGTCAGTATTGGCTCGTCCGCCGGCGGAAGCGCGGTCCCGTATCGAACGCGCAGGGACTCGACCCAATCGACGCCGTCCAACACCACGCACGAGCGGGCTGCGGGGTCGAGAAAGAAAGATGGTAGCTCGGTGCGATAGGAACCGCCTCGGCAAAAAGAGAATGACGAGGAACCCGCCGAGAAACGGGCGCGCTCCGGGCGCGCGGGGCTACCGCCGATCGGGCCGGAGGCGAAGGATATCTCGAGGGTCGAGCCTTGCTCGATCGGCAGCGAAGAGGCGCCGCGCGGGCGGGCGTAGGACGAATCCCCGCCGGCGAACCCGAAGCCTCGCTCGACGACGCCGTCGCTCGATGCCCAACCAGCCCACGCGGGCTCGATTTTGGCGGATCGGATCAGGAGGGCCGGCGTTTCATTCCCGTCGGCCGCCGCCTCCGTCGTACCCGCTAGTGCGATGCCGACCACTGGGTCAGATTCGGCGTCCTGAGGAAAGCGCAAGGAAAGACGAAGAGGGCCAGCGACGGCGTGGACCCGAGCCTCCTTGCGGGTTGTAGAGCTTCCATTATCCGACGCGCGGAGGAACGAGATTGAGACCGTGAAGGACGCGTCCGCGACCGAAGGCTCAAGAAGAACCGAGACGGATCGATCCGGCCCGATCTCGGCGAGGCATTTCCGATCGAACTGGTACTGCGCCGACTCGTCGGGACCGACAAGCCGCCGCGCGCGCGCGGGGCCGCCAATCGGGCGAAGGGATCCCTCGCCGCCCGAAGGCAAGGAGACGGTCAACGCGCCGCACGAGGAGAGCGCGGCGGTCGCGAGGACGCACGAAAAAAAAACGGCGAGCAACGGGGCGGCCGCGCGTCGACGAGGAATGAAGATGGAAGAAGCGTTCATAGGCCGACGATGCTCCGCGCGATCAACTTCGCGATCTCGTATTTTCGGTCGGGAGGGAGCTCGGAGTCCGCGCGAAGGTAGCTCTCGAAACGACCGGCGAATCCCTCGGGCAATGTCGGCAAGCGCGTCACCTGATCGAAGTACGCCCGGTGCGAAGGCTCGAAACGCCCGTTCTCCATGAACAGGGCCGAGCAGGCGTACTTGATGAAACTCGCCGACGAGACGAGGTAATTAAAGGAGTCTTCCTGCGCGAGGGAGGCGCCGAGGTCGGAGAGGTAATGCTCCATCGACGACTGGTAGAACGAGCGCATCCTGACCCAGAAGTCGTCGGCGAGGGCGCCGAGGCGCGTCTTGATCGAGGCGAGCCACTCCCCGCGCTGGTAGAGGGGAATGCCGTTCAGGAGACGATAGAAGACGTAGGTGCCGCTGTCGCGTATCTTCCACAGCTCGGAGCCTGAGCGCTCGGCGTAGCCGACCTGCTCCTCGATGCGCGATACCCGCTTATACTCGATGCGCACGGGTAGGTCGCCGACGAGGAAGCGATCCTTCGAGTTAGTCGGGGAGGTCTCGAAGGCGGCGTTATCGGGGAAGGCGGCGGCGCGCTGCGCGGTTGAGGGAATCCCGTCGGTATAGTAGACATCCAGGATCAGGGCGAAGTAGGGATCGAGGGTATCGGCCGTCGCGGCCTCGTTGAGGCAGACGCACTCCACCGAATCCCAGGCGGTGATGACGGCGAGTATCCGGTCTGCGAGCTCGCGAACCTTCGGTTTCATGGTATACTTCATGAGGCCATTTTACCATAGCTTGCCGGCCTTTGGAATTGAAATGATCGAAAAAGCCCGCGTTGAGTTCGAGTCCCTTTTTCTCCCCGATACCCAAGCCGCCCAACTCGAGGCGGAACAGGCGGCGTTCCGCGCTGCCCTGATCGCGGTAGATCGGGCCCTTCCCTTCAACGCGTTCCCCCCTATCTGCCCAATCGAGGCAATGCCTTCGATACCCGGTTCCCTTTCGATCGGCCCCGCGATATCGATCGATGGATGGATCGCGCGCCCAGTCTCTAGCGAGGCCCCCAGCAACATTCAAGCCGTCACCGTCTCCCTCGCGCCCTACCCACCGCCACCCCTACCGAAGTCGGGAGCGTTTATTCTCCTTGGCTATGCGGGAAAGTGCGCGGAGAGCCTGGTCGCTGAGGTAATGACCTCCGAGGTCGAAACGACCTCCGAGGTCGGCGCTGCGTTCACCGTCCACGTTTGGTATCGCGCCACGTTCACGCTCGAGATTGCGCGCGGCCCAGGGGCCTCTATCGTCTCATCCTGGAAAGTCGGCCCGGAGCGCTGGGTAAAGCCCGCGCGCGGCAAAAAACCGCAAAACTCGAAAGCCCCGGATTAACCGTTTATTCATCCAGCCCTCACCCTCGCCTCACGCGAGGAACCTACTTTTCAGGGCATGAGAACCGACACCCATCTGCTTCTTGGCGCCCTTCTCTACCCGGCCCTCCGCGACGCGCATGGGCCGATCCTGGACCGGGGACGTTTCCTCGCGGGATGCGTGAGCCCGGACCACTCGACCCTGTTCCTCCGGCACCCGCACTTCCCCTCCCTTTCCTTCGGCTTCACGCGGCGCGCGATGAAGCGCGTCGTATCGCGCGGATTCGAGGAGGAGAAAAGGAATCGGAAGCAAAGCGAACGGCTCGGGATCGTCCTCCACTACGTCGCCGACTTCTTTACCTCCTGCCACAACCTTACGCCGAACCCGCTACGTGCCCACCTTGCCTACGAAGACGAGCTTCACCGCGAGGCGACGCGCGCCCTCGACGAGAGCTCCGTCAGGCGGCGACTTCTCGAGCTTCGTTCCTCCTTCGCCGCCCGCCTTAAGCCTGCGGAAGCCCTTATCCTCCTTCACCGATCATACGACCCAACGCGGCGGGACCCAGCCCGGGACCTCGCCGCCATCCTCGACGCCTGCATACTCGTGGCAGACGGGGTGCTGGCCCGTGGCGCGCTGCGCGGCTCGCTGCGCGGCTCGTTGCGCGGCGCGGCGAGACTCGAAACCCCGGCCTGACCCGCGTCGCCTATTGACCGCAGGGCCGGAAAACGATATATTTTTATTTGTTACTAGCAAATATTGCTAATGGCATTTTTTAAGGACGAATGGGCCGGGAGGAATGATTATGGTAGACCTCTGTTCCATCAGGAAGGTACAGACCGCCATCCGGGCGTTCGAGGCCGAACTGAAAGCCGAGACGGGGCTTTCGCTTAACGACGCGATCGTTCTCTGCGCGGCGTCGAAGGGGATGGAGGACGCCGCCTCACTGGCCCGCGAGCTCGACCTCTCGCCGTCGCGTCTTACCCGAATACTCGACTCGCTCGTGGCCCGCGGCCTCGTGTCGCGCGCGGAGTCGCCAGACGACCGCCGGTCGATCTCGGTGACGCTGACCGCTCGCGGCTCGCGACTCGTCGCCGAATACCGGGAAACCGACATCGAGGTGCCCGCCGAGCTTGCGCGGGCGGCGAAAAAGAATAAAGCTTAAGCTGAACGCTACCAGGAGGAACCGATGGCGCAGTACGTGATCGTGGGAGGAGTCGCCGGCGGGGCCGGCGCGGCGGCCCGACTGAGAAGGCTCGACGAGAACGCCGAGATAACCATTTTCGAGCGCGGCGACTACGTTAGTTACGCGAACTGCGGGCTCCCGTACTACGCGGGCGGGACTATAGCCGAGCGGTCACGCCTCTTCATCATGACGCCGGAGAAATTCCGCGAAAGCCTCAATGTTGACGTGCGCGTCTCGACCGAGGTCGTCTCGATCGACCGAGCGGCCCGCACCGTGCGCGCGCGTAACCTCAAGACCGGCGAGGAGACGGAGCATCGGTACGACGCCCTCGTGCTGAGCCCGGGCGCCGCTCCGATCAAGCCCCCGATCCCGGGGATCGACGACCAATCCATCCTGACCCTGCGATCCGTGTCTGACGTCGACGCGATCAAGGCCCGCCTCGACCGGGGCGACGCGAAACGCGCGGTCGTCGTCGGTGGGGGGTTCATCGGCCTCGAGATGGCCGAGGCGCTCCGCGAGCGATCCCTCGCGGTGACGCTCGTCGAGGCGCTCGACCAGGTGATGGGCGTCGTCGACTACGATATCGCCGCCGTCGCGCAGGAGCACCTCCGATCAAAGGGCGTCGACCTTCGACTGAAGGACGGGGTCGCGGCCTTCGAGCGCCGAGGCGGCACGCTTTCCGTCAAGCTCTCCTCCGGCGCTGAGATACCGACCGATCTCGTGATCCTGTCGATCGGGGTGCGGCCGGACACCGCCCTCGCACGCGCGGCCGGGCTCGAGCTCGCGCAAAATGGGGCGATCAAGGTCGACGAGTACTTCGCGACGTCCGACCCCGCGATTCGGGCAGTCGGTGACGCGATCGAGTTTAGGAGCCCGTTGCTCGGCAGCGCCGTCACCATCCCCCTCGCGGGTCCCGCGAACAAGCAGGCGCGGCTCTGCGCCGACAACATCGTGCTCGGGAATAAGCGTCCCTACCGAGGCGCCATCGGGACGAGCGTCGCCAAGGTATTCGACCTCACCGTCGCCTCGACCGGGCTCTCGGCCAAGGCCCTTGAGCGCGCCGGGCTTCCCTACGCGACGGCCGTAACCCACGCGGGAAGCCACGCGGGCTACTACCCGAAGGCCCTGCCGCTGACGCTGAAGATCCACTATCACCCCGACACCGGCAAGGTCTGGGGCGCGCAGGCGATCGGCTACGACGGGGCGGACAAGCGCGTCGACGTGATCGCCGCACTCATCGGCAAGGAAGCGACCGTCTCCGACCTCGCCGAGTTCGAGCACGCGTACGCGCCTCCTTACTCGAGCGCGAAGGACCCGGTCAACATGCTCGGCTTCGTCGCGGAGAACGCGATGGACGGGATGACGAGGACCGTCGACTGGAAGGAAGCCGAACGGGCGCGCGCGGCGGGTGCCTTCATGCTCGACGTCCGCTCGCCGGAGGAATTCTCCCTCGGCGCGATCACGGGCGCGGTCAACATACCGCACACGGAGCTCCGCGCGCGCCTCGCCGAGGTGCCGCGCGACCGCGACGTCATCATCAACTGCGCGATCGGGCTTCGCGGCTACCTCGCGGAACGCGTCCTCAGACAAGCCGGGTACGATCGCGTGTCGAACCTCACCGGCGGGTACAAGACGTGGAAGGCCGCGACGTCCGAGCTAGCGCTCCTCGCCTCGGGCGGGAAGGCGGGCGCAAGCCGGGCCGATCGGCCCGAGTCCGTCGTCGCCGACGATGGCAGCCCGGGACGCTCCGGCGGGAAGAGCCTCCTCGCCGACGCCTGCGGCCTCCAGTGCCCCGGCCCGATCATCAAGCTCAAGAAGGAGATGGACTCGCTCGAGCGCGGCGACCGACTGACGATCCGAGCGACCGACCCGGGCTTCGCGCGCGACGTCGAGTCCTGGTGCTCGCTGACCGGCAATCGTCTCGTCTCGCTCGGGACGGCGGGCGGGATCATCGAGGCGGTCGTCGAGCGGGGCGGCGAGGCGCCATCGAGCGCCGCGGCGGGCGGAGGGAACGGCGCGACCTTCATCGTCTTCTCGAACGACATGGACCGCGCGCTCGCGAGCTTCGTGCTCGCGAACGGGGCCGCGGCGACCGGCCGCGAGGTAACGATGTTCTTTACCTTCTGGGGCCTCTCCGTAATCCGCAAGCGCCGCTCGCCGCGCGTCCGCAAGGACTTCCTCGGCAGGATGTTCGGCATGATGCT
>JAKPSR010000190.1 GCA_029571425.1 Spirochaetota bacterium
TGAACGGGTTCTATTCCGACCACTACGCCGCCGACTCCACCGACGCGAAGGTCATCGACTTCGTCTCGAAGTACAAGGCGAAGTTTAACGCCACCCCCACCGCCTTCGCCGCCCTCGGTTACGACGCGATGTACGTGATCAAGGACGCCATCGTCGCAGCCGGCAGCGCCGATCCCGTGAAGGTTCGCGCCGCCGTCGAGAAGACCAAGGGATCATACGTCACCGGTAACCTCACCTTCGACGAGAAGCGGAACCCGACCAAGTCGGCCGTCATGCTCGAGATCGTGAAGAAGGACGGGAAACTCACTCCCGTGTACAAGACCACCGTTAATCCCTAAAGAGAACGCATGAGCGATCCGCCGCCGGGTTCCACCCGGCGGTTTTTTTTACCCTCGCGTTGCGAAATGCCCGAAGCGGGCGCTTTCAAAAACCGGGGAAGGGCTGTATAATGGACCGGTTACGAGGAGACACTAGTGGGTGATTTTTGGGGAATGTTCCTCCAGCAGCTGATCAACGGCCTATCTCTCGGGAGCATCTACGCCTTGATCGCGTTGGGGTACACGATGGTATACGGCATCGTGATGCTGATAAACTTCGCACACGGCGACGTGCTGATGGTCGGGGCCTACGCGGGCTTCTTCGTCCTCTCCGCGCTCGGCGCCTCGCCGCTCGCGCTCGCGCTCGCCTGCGCCTGCGCGATGGTCGTCTGCGCCGCGATGGGGATGACGATCGAGCGTCTCGCGTATCGCCCGCTTCGCGCCGCGCCTCGACTTAACTCCCTGATCACGGCCATCGCGGTCTCCCTGATCTTGCAGAACGGGGCCCGCATCCTTCCCTTCGTCGGGCCGAACCCGCGCCAGTATCCCACGATGCCCACCGTCATGGTGCCGTTCGGTTCCTTCTCGGTGTCGAACGTCCAGCTCGTCGTCATTCTCGTTTCGCTCGCGCTGATGGCGGCGCTGACCTACGTCATCAATTGGACCCGCGTCGGTAAGGCGATGCGGGCCGTCTCCTACGACCTCCGCGCCGCGAGCCTGATGGGCGTCTCGGTGAACCGCGTGATCTCGTTTACGTTCGCCCTTGGGTCCGTCCTCGCGGCGGCGGGCGGCATTCTCTTCGCGACCGCGTATCCCCAAATCGACCCGACGATGGGCGCGATGCCGGGGCTCAAGGCGTTCGTAGCGGCCGTCCTCGGCGGGATCGGGTCCGTGCCCGGCGCCATGCTCGGCGGGTACATACTCGGCGTCGCCGAGACGATGACGAAGGGCTTCATCTCGTCGCAGTTCTCGGACGCCATTTCGTTCGCGATCCTGATCTTGATCCTCCTCGTCAAGCCGACCGGGATCATGGGCACTAAGGCGAGGGTGAAGGTATGACCGCGCGCGCACGAAGGAAGAACCTCGCCGTCCTTGGCGCGGTTTCGGTCGCGCTCGTTGCCGTGCCCGCCGTTCTCATTAGGTTCGGGATTATCGACGCCTACACCGCGCAGATACTTACGGTAGCTGGGATCAACGCCATTCTCGCGCTTAGCGTGAACATCATCAGCGGCATCACCGGCCAGCTGTCCCTCGGGCAGGCGGGGTTCATGGCGATCGGCGCCTATTCCTGCATCTTCCTGACCCAAAGCGTCGGGCTCCCCCTGCCGGTCTCCGTCGTCGCCGGCGGGCTCGTCTCGGCGTTCGCCGGGTTCCTGACCGGCTTCCCGACCCTCAAGCTAACCGGCGACTATCTCGCGATCGTGACCCTCGGCTTCGGCGAGATCATCCGCGTCGTCCTCGTGAACCTAAAGTCGGTCACCGGCGGCCCGAACGGAAAGCAGTTCACGACAGCCCTCACGGCCTACGCGGACCTCGCCTGGGTCGTGGTCATCGGGAGTCTGGTCGCCGTCGTGGCCCTCCTTCAGAATTTCCTCCGCTCGACCTACGGCCGCGCGATCCTCGCCGTCCGCGAGGACGAGATCGCGGCCGCCTCGTCTGGCGTCGACGTGTTCCGCTACAAGATGGCCGGCTTCGTGGTCGCCGCGTTCACGGCCGGGATCGGCGGCGCCCTGTACGCGCCCTTCATCGGCTTCGTGAAGCCGGACATCTCGTCGTTCAACCGCAGCGTCGACTACCTGATCTACGTCGTGCTCGGCGGGATGGGAAGCGTCACCGGCTCGGTCCTCGCGGCCTTCGTGCTGACGTACCTGCAGGAGTTCCTCCGCTTCCTCAGCGAGTTCCGCCTCCTTTTCTACCCAGTCATCCTGATCCTGGTGATGCTTTTCCGGCCGCAGGGCCTGCTCGGCACGCGGGAGTTCTCGTTCACGGCGCTCGCGGCGCGCCTCGCTCGAGCCCGCGGCAACGGTCGCGCCCGCGACGCCGGGGAGGGACGCTAAGATGGCGAAGGATAAAGAGGACCTCCGAAAGGGTTGCCGTCTCCCCGATTCCGTGATCTGCGTCGACGGGCTCTCGATCGTTTTCGGCGGGCTGCGCGCCGTCAGCGGCTTCTCGTGCGAGCTCGCGCGCGGCGAGCTCGTCGGGCTCATCGGGCCGAACGGCGCGGGTAAGACGACGGTGTTCAACATGCTCTCGGGCGTCTACACCCCAACCGAGGGGACGATACGCTACGTCGACCGGCGGGGCAGGGCGCACGACGCCCACGCGATGAAGCCGCACCAACTCGCCTCGTGCGGCGTCGCGCGCACCTTCCAGAACATTCGCCTCTTCGGGAACCTTTCCGTCGAGGATAACGTCCGCATCGCCCTGCACGCGCGCCGCGAGGCGGGCGTGCTCGACGCCCTCTTCCGGACCGGCAGGTTCTACCGCGACGAGGAGCGGCTCCTCGCCCGCGCGCACGAGCTTCTCGCCCTCTTCCGCATCGACGGCAAGGCGAAGGAACTCGCGCGCAACCTCCCGTACGGCGAGCAGCGGAAGCTGGAGATCGCCCGCGCCCTCGCCTGCGACCCCCAGCTTCTCCTCCTCGACGAGCCCGCGGCGGGGATGAACCCGCAGGAGACCAAGGAACTGATGGAACTCATCGCCCTCGTGCGCTCGCGTTTCTCGCTGACCATCCTTCTCATCGAGCACGACATGAAGCTCGTCATGGGGATCTGCGAGCGGGTGATCGTCCTCGACTACGGCAGGACGATAGCCGCGGGCCCGCCGGCCGAGATACGCGAGGACCCCGCCGTCATCAAGGCCTATCTGGGCGAGGAGGCGATGATCGATGCTTAAGGTAGAGGGCCTTTCGGTCCAGTACGGCGCCATCCGCGCGCTTCGCGACGCGTCGTTCGAGGTCGCCGAGGGCGAGATCATCACCCTGATCGGCTCGAACGGCGCGGGAAAGTCCACGACCCTCTCGGCGCTGTCGAACGTCGTTCGCAAGTCCGCTGGGACCGTTACCTTCCGCGGCCAGGACATTACCTCCGCGCCGCCCGAGGAGATCGTGCGCCTCGGCCTCGTGCAGGTGCCCGAGGGACGGCGCGTCTTCGCGAACCTCACCGTCCGCGAGAACCTCGATATGGGCGCCTATACCCGGCGCGACAGGGGCGGGATCGCCGCGGACATGGATCGCGTCTTCGAGCTTTTTCCCCGGATGAAGGAGCGCGTTCGCCAGCACGCGGGCACCCTCTCCGGCGGCGAGCAGCAGATGCTGGCGATCGGCCGGGCCCTGATGGCCGCGCCGCGCCTTCTCCTTCTCGACGAGCCCTCGATGGGCCTCGCGCCGATCCTGGTCGACGAGATTTTCCATATCGTGAAGACGATCAACCAAGGCGGCACGACCGTCCTCCTCGTCGAGCAGAACGCCTATAAGGCGCTGCGCCTCGCGAATCGGGCGTATATCCTGGAAACCGGCGAGATCGTGCGGACGGGGACGGGCCCCGAGCTGCTCGGGGACGACGCCGTTCGCGCGGCCTATCTCGGGGGATGATCCCGCGCGGACGCCCCGGCGGGGTCCGTGGTATAATTCACTGAGTCAAGGAGGATCGCAATGAACGTTTCCCACGTGATGACCAAGAACCCCCTCTACATCCACCCGGAGATGTCGGTTCCGGACGCGCGAGCCTTCATGAAGAAGGAGAAGGTCGGGCGCCTTCCCGTCCTCGACAAGGAGAACCGGCTTGTCGGTATCGTCACCGAGCGCGACCTCATCAACGCGAGCCCCTCGGTCGCGACGACCCTCGACATGTACGAGATGAGCTACCTTCTGTCGAAGCTAAAGGTAGAGAAGGTGATGAATAAAAGCGTGGTCACGGTCGCCGAGGACGTGGTCGTCGAGGAGGCCGCGCGCATCATGGTCGATAACGGGATCAGCGCCCTCCCGGTCATGCGCGGCGACGCCCTCGTCGGGATCGTCTCGGACGGGGATCTCTTTAAGGTGTTCATCGAGCTTTTCGGCGCGAGGCAGAGCGGCGTTCGCCTGACGATGTACGTTTCCGAGCGCCCCGGCGAGCTCCAAAAGATATCGCAGGCGATCGCCGAGCGCGACGGGAACGTCATATCGCTCGTCATCTGCGACGGGACCGACGTGACGAACCGGATGTGCATCGTGAAGGTCGCGAACGTTCCGGCGGAAGAGCTCGTCGCCGCGGTTAAGCCCTACACCCTCGAGATCGTCGACGTGCGCTAATCGCCCGACGCCGGCGCCTATTTTCCGGCGCCGGCCGAGTCCGCGGCGTCTTTCGCCTTTTTCCTCTTGCCCCTTCCCGCGGCTTGCGGGTCCTCCCTGATTTCCCACTCGACGTTTATCATTCGGTTCTCGATCTCCGGTATTCGCGCGAGGTTGGCGCAGTCGACGCGGTGGATGATGATCCCGCGCCCGCGCGAGACGTAGCCCGCGATCGGGTAGGGCGGAACCGGCGCGCAGCACTGGGCGAACTTAATCAGGAAATTCGTCGTGTCGCCGATCCTGATCTTCAGGACGGCGGAATCAGGCGGGCGCGCTGCCTCGGTCGGCTCGGGACCCGCGCCCTTGTGGTGGGCGAAGGGCGATTGGGCGCGCTCTCCTTCAGGCTCCTTTCGTTCGGCCGCCGCGGTCGGCTCGTTGGCCTGAAGCCATGCCCGTATCTTCTGGCGCGCCTTCGCGGTCCGCGCGGCGTTGTACTGGTTGCGCGTCGGGTGCGCCTGGGGGTGGGTTATGACCTCGACGACCTGCGTGTTCCTGAGTTCCTGCGAGAGGGGAATGATGGCGCCGTTCGCCTTCGCCCCGACGATCTTCTCTCCGATAGCGGAGTGGATGGTGTACGCGAAGTCGATCGGGGTCGAGCCGGCGGGCAGCTCGACGATGTCCCCCTTCGGGGTAAAGACGAAGATGGAATCGCCGAGGAGGTCGCTCTTGATGCGCGCGAGGAGATCCTCGTCGTCGAAGCGGTCGCGCGACAGCTCGCGGAGTTGGTTGATTATCGAGAGGTGATCGACGCTGACCACTTCCTTCCCCGATCCGCGCTTGTAGAGCCAATGGCTGGCGACGCCGTTCTCGGCGACTTGGTGCATCTCGGCCGTGCGGATCTGGATCTCGAGCGGGCGGCCCTCGAAGCACATCACGGTGGTGTGGAGGCTCTGGTAGCCGTTCGCCTTGGGCATCGCGATGTAGTCCTTGAAGCGGCCCTCGAGCGGCTTCCATATGGTGTGCACGAGGCCCAGGACGGTGTAGCACTCGTTGACCGTGCCGCACAGGATGCGGAGCGCGAGTAGGTCGTAGAGCTCGTCGGCGGCCTTGTTGCGTTTCTTCATCTTTTGGTAGATCGACCAGAAGTGCTTGGCGCGGGAGTGGACCGATATCGAGATCCCGGCGGCCTTGGCCGCCCCCAGGATCTCCGACTCGGCGCGCTCGAGGAAGCCGGCGCGCTCGCCCTTCTTCGCGCTGACGATCGCCTTTATCTGGTCGAAAACCTCGCGGTTCGAGTACTTGAGGCTTAGGTCCTCGAGCTCGTCCTTGATCGACGAGATACCGAGCCGGTTCGCGAGCGGCGCCCATATGTCTATCGTTTCCTGCGCGATGAGACGCTGGCTCTCCTCGGGGAAATTCTTGAGGCTGCGCATCTTGTCGAGCCGATCCGCGAGGCGCACGAGGATCACGCGCACGTCGTCGACCATCGCGAAGAGCATCTTCCTGATCGACTCGGCATGCTGTACCGTTTTGTTGTGAAGCTTGAGCGCCGATATCCGCGACGTTCCCTCGACGAGGCGCGCGACGCCCGGGCCGAACCTCGACTCGAGGCCGTCCGCTGAGAGGCCGAGCCCCTCGACGGTGCCGTGGAGGAGGGCCGCGATCACGGAATCGGCGTCGAGATGAAGCTCCGCTAGGATGCGCGCGACGCGAAGGGGATGGGCCATGAAGGGCTCGCCGCACGATCGCGCCACGTCTTTCTTGAGCTCGGACATGAAGTCCCACGCGGCGCGGATGCGCGCGCGTTCATCGTCGGCGAAGTAGCCGAAATCGGCGAAAAATGCGTCCAGTTCCCCGTTCATCCCCGTCTTCCTTCCACGACGCGGTCCAGACCCGCGAGGTCCCGATGGGTCACTATATCAAGAAAGCCCTCTTCTTTCAAACACCCCGCGGCCGCCGCGGCGTTGTACTCGCCGACCTCGACGAGGAAGGTCCCCCCCGGCGCGAGGGCCCGAAGGGCGTGCGGCGCGAGCGCGCGCACGAGGTCGAGGCCGTCCGCGCCGCCGTCGAGGGCGAGGAGGGGCTCGCCGCGCCCGTCCTCAAGGAGGCCGCGCGCGACATCGCTCGGGACGTAAGGCGGGTTCGAAACGATGAGGGCATAGCCCGGCGAGTCGGGCGTCGACGGTGGGGGAAGCCCGTCGCGAAGGTCCCCGAGGACGAAACGGATCGGCCTATCAGACGGGCCGAGTTCCCGCGCGTTCTCTTCGGCGACGCGGAGCGCGGCCTCGGATATATCCGTCGCCGTGACGAGGCTTTCGGGCACGGAACGCGCTATGGCGACTGCGACGCATCCTGATCCCGTGCAAACGTCCAGCGCTTCGCAGAAGCGCCGCGCTCCGAAGAAGCGCCGCGATTCGGGGGATCCAGCGGCATGCGCGCGGAGTACTTCGATCGCGCGCTCGACGAGGGTCTCGGTGTCCGGCTTCGGGATCAGGACGTCCGGCGTGACCTGAAACGTCATCCCCCAGAATTCCTTCTCGCCCGTTACGTACGCGACGGGAAGACCGGTCGCCCGTTTGCGCGCGAGAGAGAGGAACTTCTCCGGCTCGGGTACATCCTCCTCGGGATGGGCGAGGAGGCGCGATCGGGACCGTCCCGTCGCCCACGCGAGCAGGACCAGGGCGTCCCGCGAAGGGTCGTCCTCGGCGGGGATTCTGCCCCCGCGCAATATTCGCTCTGCCTCGGCTCGCGCCTCGATGACCGTCATGGGTTCACCATAGCAGGTTTTGCGCCGGCGTGTGAACGGCGCGCGCCCACGAGTCGCCGCCTTTTTTCGCTTGCGCTTTGCGCGAATTGGCAGTACACTGCGAAGGTAGTAAGGTGAAGCTGGAAACAAATAAGATTAGAGGTATACCATGAACCGAAACACGCATACGCCGCGAGCGATCGCTCTCGCCGCCCTCATCTCCCTGTCCTTCGCTGTCCCTCTTGCGGCCGACGAAAAGGCGTATCCGGGCGTTCTCGCGCCGGCGACGGTGCGGCCGTCGAAGGCCGGTGCCCTGAAGATCATCGCGAAGGGAGGTAAGGCCCAGATATGCGGTCGGGACGGAACCCAGGTCCAGCTCCGCGGGATGAGTACCCATGGCCTCCAATGGTTTCCGCAGATACTGAACGATAACGCATTCCGCGCCTTGGCGGTCGATTGGGGCTCGAACGTCGTCCGACTGGCGATGTACGTCACCGAGAATGGCTACGCGTCGAACCCGGTGGTCAAGGACCGGCTCGTCGAGGGGGTCAGGCTCGCGATCAAGCACGACATGTACGCGATCGTCGACTGGCACGTTCTTTCTCCGGGAGACCCGAACGCGAAAGATTACGCGCTCGCGCGCGAGTTCTTCCGTGAGATATCGGCCCTTTTCCCGAACGACCCGCACGTGATCTACGAACTTTGCAACGAGCCGAATGGGAACAGGCCCGGCGTGTCGAACGACGAAGCCGGCTGGCGTCAGGTCAAGAAGTACGCGGAGCCTATCGTCAAGGAACTCCGCGCGTCGGGCAACCAAAACCTCATCATCGTCGGGAGCCCGAACTGGAGCCAGCGGCCCGACCTCGCCGCCGACGACCCGATAGACGACGCGAACGTCGCGTACGCATTTCATTTCTATTCAGGATCGCATCTCCCGGGCGCGTACGTCTGGCAGAAGGTCGAGTACGCCCTCGAGAAGGGCGTTGCCCTCTTTTGTTCCGAATGGGGCACGAGCGAGGCGAACGGCGACGGCGGTCCGTACCTCGACGAGGCCGACGCCTGGATCGACATGATGAACAGGAACGGCATCGGTTGGATCAACTGGTCGATGACGACGAAAAGCGAAACCTCGGGCGCGTTCCGGCCGTACAAGATGGGCGCGCACGAGGCGGCGAGCCTCGATCCCGGCTCGGATGGGAAGTGGGCGCCAGACGAGCTGAGCCCGTCTGGCGAGTACGCGCGCGCGCGGATCAAGGGTGCGCGATTCGTTCCCGTCGCTCGGAAGGATGCTTCGACAGTCCCCATCGAGCACGCCGAGGAGGGTTACGCGACCTTCCCGAGCGATTTCGAGGACGGGACGAGGCAAGGCTGGTCGTGGTTCGGTGGGTCGCCCGTGCAATCCCCGATTATAGTCGTGAACGCGGGCGGGTCGAAGGCCCTTGGTTGGGCGGTCGCCTACCCCGAGGCGAAGCCCGAGGGCGACTGGACGACGGCTCCCCGCATCATGGTCTCGAACGTCAACGTCTCGAGGAAAACGGCGCGGTACCTTACCCTCGATTTCCTCGTCAAGCCGGAGCGTGCCTCGCGCGGCGCCCTTAGGATCGTGCTCGCGATGGCCCCTCCGAGCCTCGGCTACTGGGCGCAGGCCGAGGATGACTTCGTCATCGACCTCGAGGACCTCGCCTCGGCCGAGCGGACCGCCGACGGGCTCTATCGTTGGCGCGCGCGCTTCGACCTGACGAAGTTGAAAGAGGGTAAAAAACTGAAGGCGGACACGACGATCAGGGACCTCACGGTCGTCGTGGTCGACAAGGGTAGCGACTTCGCGGGCACGATGTTCATCGATAACGTGCGCTTCGAGGAGTCGCCTCGGTAAGCCCTATTCCCCGCTCGCGCGGAGTTGCTCCTCGCGGGCGGCTATGCACAGCGCGTCGACGAGCTCGCCGATGTCGCCCTGCATGACCAAGTCTAGTTTGTAGAGGGTCAGGTTGATCCGGTGGTCGGTCAGGCGGTTCTGGGGGAAGTTGTAGGTGCGGATGCGCTCCGAGCGGTCGCCAGAGCCAACCTGGCTCTTGCGGTTCGCCGCGCGCTCGGCGTTCTTCTTTTCCTCTTCCATCTCGAAGAGGCGGGTGCGGAGGACGCGCATCGCCTTCGCTTTGTTCTTGATCTGGCTTTTCTCGTCCTGGCAAATCACCACGAGGCCGGTCGGGATATGGGTAAGCCGCACGGCCGAGTCGGTGGTGTTGACGCACTGCCCCCCGGGCCCGCCCGCGCGCATCACGTCGACGCGGAGGTCTTCCTGCCTAATCACGATCTCCGTCTCCTCGGCCTCGGGGAGGACGGCGACGGTGACCGCGCTCGTGTGTATGCGGCCCGACGCCTCGGTGGCCGGGACTCGCTGGACTCGGTGTACCCCCGATTCGTAGCGGAGGCTCCCATAGACGTACTTTCCGGAAATGGAGAAGGTGATTTCCTTAAAGCCGCCGAGCTCGGTCTCGTTCGAGGAAAGGACCTCGTACCGCCATCCTTTCGATTCCGCGAAGCGGGTGTACATGCGGAAAAGGTCGGCCGCGAATAGGGCGGCCTCGTCGCCGCCGGTGCCGCCGCGGATTTCCATGATAATGTTCTTTTCCTCGAGCGGATCGGGGGGGATCAGCAGGACCTTGAGTCTCGCCTCGCTTTCGGCGAGCTTGAGGTCGAGTTCCTTCGCCTCCTCCTTCGCCATCTCGCGAAGCTCCGGGTCGGACTCCGCGCGCGCTATCTCCTGCGCGCCCGTCCGGTCAGACTCGATGCGCCGGTAATTCGCGTATTCCTCCATCAGCTTGGATAGATACGCGTGCTCGCGCATCGCCTCTCGGTAGCGGGCGGCGTCGCGGACGATGTCGGGGTTTTGTATTTCGGTGTCGATCTCGGTGAATCGGGCTTTCAGTCTCTCAAGGCGATCATGCATGGTTTAAGTTATACCAAATCGGGGCGAGACGGTGAAGATGGGGACGGGCCGAGCCCTGGCGGTTTTAGCGTCCGCCTTCCCGTCTTGGCCGTTGGGCCGGCTTGCCGGTTGCCCGCGGGGTATCTTTGCGATCGGCTTGCGGCGCTTCCCTTGTCGTCGTGCGCTTCCCCTCTTTCTTTGGAAGGCTCATCGACGCGCGGCTACGGGCCTTTTCGGCGGTCGCCGGCTTGCCGTGGCGTGATGCGGCCATGGCGGGGCTTCCCTTTCGGGCGGGATGCTCGGTCGCAGTTTTCGCCGTCGCCGTCGCCGTCGCCGTCGCCGACCGAGCGGTCGTCCCGGGTACGGCCACGGCGCGCGTGGCCCCGACGCGGACGGTAGAGCGGCGGCGCGGGCTGAAAAAGCCGAAGAGGCTTCCGCAAAGCCCACCCGCGAGGTGGGCGAATTGGGAGATGTCGTCGCCCTTGAACGCGCTCATGATCTCGCGCCCAAGGTACAGGAAGACGATCAGGATGAAAGTCAGAGGCACGTCGTCCTTCCCGTGGTTGGTGAACGACGCGAGAAGGATCATCATGAAGACGACGCCCGAGGCGCCGAGGAGGGGCGCCGGGAAGAAGCAGGCGTTCAGGACGCCCGTCACGAAGCCGGTGACCACGATCATCAGGAACATGGTCATCGACCCGTATGTCTCCTCGAGCATCGGCCCAAGGAGAAGGATATAGGCGAGGTTGGAGATCAGGTGCGCCCAGTCGGCGTGCCCGGCGATATGGGTGAAGAGCCTAAGGTAGTTGAGGGGCTTGAGGAGGTCGAACCCGGCGGCGTTCGGCACGGTGAAGAGCGCGCGGGTAAGGCCGTGGAGCAGGAACGCGTCTACGAGCACGACGAGGGTGCAGAAAAACGAGTAGGTCAGCGTGGTCGGGGCGTTATACTTAATCCGCATAGGTTAGCTTGATAGGGCAGTGGTCGGACCCGAGTACGTCCGCGAGGATCTCGGAGGACTTGACGCGCGGCATGAATGCCGCGTTGACGCACTGATAGTCGATGCGCCATCCGACGTTTTTCTCGCGCGCGTGGAAACGGTAGGTCCACCAGGTATACTTGCCCGGATCGGGGCAAAAGGCGCGGAAGGTGTCGACGTAGCCGCTTGAGGTGAAGCGGTCCATCCATGCCCGCTCCTCGGGAAGGTAGCCGGGGTTTCCCTCGTTCGACTTGGGATTCGCGAGGTCGATCGGCTTATGGGCGATATTATAGTCGCCGCAGAGTATGACGCTTTTTCCCGACTCGACCAGCCGGTCGCAGGCGGCGAGGATGGCGTCGCAAAAGCCGAGCTTGTAGCCGAGACGGGCGCCCGCCTCCTGCGAATTGGGAAAATAGGCGGAGCAAACGACGGCCGAGGGGTATTCGGCGAAGATAGCCCGGCCTTCGTCGTCGAATTCGGGAACGCCGAGATTCCAAACCGAAAGGGGCTCTTCCTTGCTGTAGATCGCGGTTCCCGAATATCCCGCCTTCTTGGCCGAGCTCCACCAGGACTTCCACGTCCCGGAGCTAAGCGCGGGCTCGACGAGCTCGGGCGAAAGCTGCCCTCGGTGCGCCTTGGTTTCTTGCAGGCATAGGACGTCCGGCGAGGCCGCGTCGAGCCAGTCGAGAAAGCCCTTCTTTTCCACTGCCCTGATGCCGTTGACGTTCCAGGAAACCACTGTTTTCATGGGCGTATAATGGCACGAAGGAGCGGGCGTTTTCAAGTCGCGGGGATGTTGTTTCTCGCCCGTATTTGCGTTATTTTTAAGGTATGGCGTACGAAAGAAAGGCACAAGAGGAAACATCGCTATCGCACGAATTCGAGGAGCCCGCGCAATACCGCGTGGTCCTGCTGAACGACGACTTCACGACGAAGGAGTTCGTCATCGCCGTATTGGTCGCCGTCTTCCATAAGGCCCAGGGCGACGCGCAGACGATCATGGAAGACGTGCACCGCAAGGGGCGGGGCGTAGTTGGCTCGTATGCCTACGACATCGCCGCAACCCGCTGTCTTCAGGTACACGAGGCGGCGAAATCGAATGGCTTTCCGCTTCGATGCGTCATGGAGCGCGTCTAGCATGCGGGTAAGCGGCATCGTCCAGCTCGTGCTGGACCAGGCGTACGCGGACGCGAAGGCCCGCAACCATGAGTACGTTACCCCCGAGCACGTCCTTCTCGCCGCGCTTGACCATCCGCCGGCGCTGAAGGCACTTGC
>JAKPSR010000418.1 GCA_029571425.1 Spirochaetota bacterium
CCGAGGAGATCGCCCGCGAGCGCGGGAACGCGTTCATCCCGCAGCAGTTCGATAACCCGGCGAACCCCGAGGCCCATCGCCGCACGACGGGGCCGGAGATATGGGAGGACACGGAGGGCGCGGTCGACGTCCTCATATCGGCCGCGGGAACGGGCGGAACCCTCACGGGAACCGGGCGCTACCTCAAGGAGCGAAAGCCGTCGGTCCGGGTCGTCGCCGTCGAGCCGGCCGCATCGCCCGTGCTATCGGGGGGGAAGGCGGGATCGCACAAGATACAGGGAATCGGCGCGGGATTTGTCCCGGGCGTCCTCGACACGAAGATCATCGACGAGATTTACCTTACGGACGAGCACAAGGCGGGAGACACCGCCCGGCGCGCGGCGCGCGAGGAAGGACTGTTGATCGGCATCTCGTCGGGGGCGGCGCTCGAGGCGGCGCTGACCCTGTCGCGTAGGCCCGAGTACGAGGGAAAGACGATCGTGGCGATATTGCCGGACACCGGCGAGCGCTACCTATCGACGTGGCTATTCGAGGAACAAACCTAGCGCGCGCGCGAGGGAAGAGGGGGACAAGATGGAACGGAAACAGAGGATCGAGACGATCGCCGTGCATGGGGGGCAAACGCCGGACCCGACGACCAAGGCGCGCGGCGTGCCGGTGTGGCGCACCACCGCGTATAACTTCGACTCGGCCGCGCACGGCGCGCGGCTCTTCGCCCTGAAGGAACTGGGCTTCATCTACACGAGGCTCGGGGACCCGACGGGGCAGGTGCTCGAGTCTAGGCTCGCCATGCTCGAGGGCGGCGCGGCGGCCGTGGTGACGGCGTCGGGAACCGCGGCCATCCACTACGCCGCGCTGAGCCTGGCGCGGGCGGGCGACGAGATCGTCTCCTCGCGGAACCTCTACGGCGGCACGCACACGATGTTCACCGCCCTGCTCAAGGACCAGGGGATCACGGTGCGCCTCGTCGACCCGTCTGATCCCGCGAATTTCCGCGCTGCGATCACCGACCGGACGCGCTTCCTCTTCACCGAGATAATCGGCAACCCGACGCTCGACGTCGTCGACGTGGCCGCGATCGCGCGCGTCGCGCACGAGGCGCGCATCCCGCTCGTCGTCGACTCGACCTTCACGCCGCCGGTCAACTACCGGCCGATCGAGGATGGGGCCGACATCGTGATCCACTCGCTCAGCAAGTGGATCGGCGGCCACGGGGCCGGCATCGGCGGCGCCGTCGTCGACTCCGGGCGCTTCGATTGGAAGTCGTCGAACGTCCCGCTGATGACGGAACCCGACCCGGCCTACCACGGGCTCCGCTGGGCGAGCGACCTGCCCGATGCCCTCGCGCCGATCGCCTTCGCCCTTCGCTTCCGCACTGGTCCCCTTCGCAATCTCGGCGCGTGCCTCTCGCCCGATAATGCCTGGATCTTCCTCCAGGGGACGGAGACCCTTGCGCTCCGGATGGAGCGGCACAACGGGAACGCGCAAAAGGTCGCCGAGCACCTCGCGCGCCACCCGAAGGTCGCCTGGGTGCGCTACCCGGGGCTCGCGTCCGATCCGGCTCACGCGATCGCGGCGCGGCAGTTCGCCGGCCGCTTCGGCGGAATGGTGGTCTTCGGGATTAAGGACGGCGCCGGCCTTTCGGGGCGCGAGCGCGGCGAGCGCTTCATCGACGAGCTTTCTCTCTTCTCGAACCTGGCGAACGTCGGCGACGCGAAGAGCCTGGCGATCCATCCGGCGAGCACCACGCACTCGCAGCTATCTGATCGTGAGCAGCGCGATGCGGGCGTTCTGCCCGAGCTCGTTCGGCTCTCGATCGGGATCGAGCACGTCGACGACATCATCGCCGACCTCGATCAGGCGCTCGCGGGGGCATGATCGAGGCGAGTGCGATGACTCGCGGCGCGCGCGATGATTCGCGCGCCCTTGCCCCCCGCGTGAATCCAGGGTATCTTTAAGTAACCCGCGCGGATTCCTCGAGCGGGAATACCTTTTAAGGAAGAGCGAACGATGTTTCTCACCAAGGTGGTCCCGGCCGACGTGCCGGGCCGCCTTTCATTTTTTCAGGGAGGTTTTTGGGCGCTGTTTAAGGAGCGCGTCGAGCGTGGGGTGATGGCGTTTCTCGTCTCCGGGGCCGACGGCACCGTTCCTCTCGTCGCGATCGAGCGGGTAGGCTCGGGCGGCGTTCCCTACGCCTACGTTCCTCGCGGTCCCGCGTTTGACGTCGAAGAGAGCGGCAACGGCGCCTTACTCGAGGAGCTCGGCGAGCTCTTGCGAGCCTATCTTCCATCAGGCTGCGCCGCGGTCCGGTTCGACACGGTCTTTCCCTCGCCGTACGTAGGCCCCGAGTATTATACCGAGGCCGGGCAATGGAAAGGCGCCCCGCGTCCCGAGATGCGCGAACTTAGGATGAATTACGGGACGGTCCGACGGCTGCTCCGCAAGTCGCCGCGCGACCACCTTTGCCCCGATACCGTGATCGTCGACCTCGCGGCGCCCGAGGAAGCGATCCTCGCCCGAATGCGGCAGACGACGCGGAACGGGATCAGGAGGGCGGAGCGCGCCGGGGTTACCGTGCGCGATCGTGGGCCCGCCTGGCTCGGCGATTGGCACCGGATCTACGCGGACACCGCGCGGAGAAAGGGCTTCTTCGCCGAGGGACTTGAGTATTTTTCCGAGCTCTTCAGGGCACAGGAAGCATGCCCCGTCGCGATCGCCCCCGAGCTTCTCGTTCTCTCCGCGGAGCGCGCGGGAGAGCCTCTCGCCGGCGCGATCGTCGCCCTGCACGGCGAGTGCGCGTACTACCTGTACGCGGGCTCTCTCGATGCCGGGCGCGAGCACATGCCGAACTACGCCCTGCAATGGGAGATCATTCGTCGCGCCCGTGCCGCCGGTTGCCGCCGATACGACCTTCTCGGTGTCCCGCCGAACAACGATCCTTACCATTCTATGTACGGTCTCTATACCTTCAAGACGGGATTCGGCGGTCGCGTGGTCCACTGGTCCGGGTGCTGGGACTATGTCCTTGACCCAGACGCCTACGCACGGCTTGTGAACGCGGAGAATCTTGCGGTATGATAGTCGTATGATTCCGCAAATGATTGTATCCCGCCTTAAGAAACCGCTCTACCTCGCGAAGTGGGTGGCCATATCCTTGGTGATTGGCGCCTGCGTCGGTACCGCCTGCGCGGCCTTCCTTATCGCTCTTGACCTCGTCACCGCCTTCCGCGATTCGCATCTGTGGATCGTCGCCTTCCTTCCGGCTGTCGGCTTTCTCGTCGCCGGCGCGTACGCCGCTTTCGGGGGGCGCGCCGATGGCGGCAACAACCTGTTGATCGAAACTATTCACGAACCGGCGGAACGGGTGCCCCGCCGCATGCTTCCCCTTATCTTTCTGAGCTCGGTCGCCTGCCATCTTTTTGGCGCCTCGGTCGGCCGCGAGGGGGCCGGTCTCCAGATCGGGGGCTCGATCGCTGATCGGTTCGCGCGGCCCTTCAGGCTCGCCGGCGCGGAGCGGAGCTACCTTCTGATCGCCGGCGTCGCGGCGGGGTTCGGCTCGATCTTCGGCACCCCGATCGCGGGCGCGGTCTTTGCCCTCGAGTTCTACCTCTTTGGTAAAATAAGTCACGTCGCGATCTTTCCCGCATTCGTCTCCTCAATCTCGGCGTGTTACGTCGCCGGCCTCTGGGGCGTCGCGCACGCGAGACCGACCGTCCCCTTCGTCCCCGAGATGGGGCCGATGGGACTCCTGTGTGCGGCGGTCGCCGGAATCGCCTTCGGTCTCGCCGCGCGCGCCTTCTGCGCATTGATTGAGCGGACGGGCGCCGCGTTCAATCGTCTCGTCTCGTCGTCGCCGCTCCGCGCCGCCGCGGGAGGGCTTGCGATCGCGCTCTTCGTCTTCGCAACCGGGAGCTCTCGCTATATTGGTCTCGGCACGCCGTTGATCGGCGAGGCCTTCGCGGGAACGTCGTTGCCCTGGGACTTCGCCGCCAAGACCGCGACGACCGTCGTCTCGCTCGCCTCCGGGCTCAAGGGCGGCGAGGTTACCCCGCTCTTCGTCATCGGGTCGACCCTCGGGAATGCGCTCTCGGGCGTACTCCCCCTGCCGCCGGCCCTCCTCGCCGCGATGGGCTTCGTCGCCGTCTTCGCCGCGGCGAGCAATACCCCGCTCGCGAGCGTCATCCTCGGCTTTGAGGTGTTCGGCGCGGGACCGAGCGTATACGTCGCCGTCGCCTGCGTCGTGGCCTTTATCGTTTCCGGGCACAGCACCATCTATCGGGCGCAGCGCGCCGACCTCGGGTCGGTCGCGCCGTATCTGTAGCGAGGCGTCGTCGAAGGAGGATCGTATGGGAGAACGCGAGGCGGTCGAGGCATTTAGGTCGGGGTTTAATTGCGCGCAGGCCGTGCTCTTTCAGTTCGCCGATGTCGTCGGCTTGCCGAAGGAAACCCTGTCCCTCGTCGCGACGGGCTTCGGCGCGGGCATGGGAAGGCGACAGGAGGTGTGCGGGGCGGTCTCGGGCGGCGTCATGGCGATCGGGCTCGCGCGCGGGCGCCGACTCGACCAGGCGAAGGAAGGGCAGGAGGGCGCCTACGCCCTGACGCGCGAGCTCATGGCGGCCTTCGAGGCCGAGCACGGCTCTGTTCGTTGCCGCGACATCCTCGAGGGCTGCGAACTCTTGACCCCCGAGGGGCAAGCGCAATTTCGGGAACGGAAGCTCGGCGAGCGCTGCGAATCCTGCATCGCGACCGTCGTCCGCGCGCTTGATCGAATGATTAGGTAGGGGGCTGAGCATGAGACGATCGATCGTTCTTCTTCTCGCGGCCGCTTTCGCCGCGTTGCTTTTGTCCTGCGGGTCATCCGGCGGCGACTATACCGACTCGGGAACCGTCGCGTACGGGAATGTGCGGTATTCCGTCGCCTTTCATGCCGTCGATGGGCTCGACCCAAATTTCGGGTCAGCCGCCCTCGCGGCGTCGACGGGGCATGGGTGCACTTACTCGCTCGCGCCGACGGGCGGCATCGCGGCAGACTATGAGTGGCTCATCACGCTCGCGTATAGCCTCGACGGCGGCGCGACCTTTACCCAGGACACCGTGCCGGCCGCGTCCGTGCAAGCGTTCTTGGTCAACGAGTACTTGGCGGACGGGGCGGGGGTGTGCGCGGCGACGGTCGAGTACCAAGACGCGGCGGGCGTCTGGCATGGGATACACGCGTCGGCAGCGCCCTATCGAGGCAATGTGGACGCCGCCGTCGGCGTGCCGATCCGGGCGATCCGGGTGCGCGCGTCCGCCTCGGCCTCGGGCGCCTCATACGCGTTCATCGAGAACCGCCTCGCGTACGTGCGGGCAATCGAGTAAGGGCGGCGCGCTCACGACTTTGCCGGCGGGGCCTTCTTCTGCTGGCGGTATTCCTTCGGGCTTAGGCCTTCGCGTTTCTTAAAAAGATAACTGAGGTAATTGGGCTCGTTGTACCCGACGGAGAAGGCGATGCTGACGATCTTCTCGTCGGTCGACACGAGTAGCTCCTTCGCCTTTTCCATCCGGACCGCGGTCAGGTAATCGATGAAGGTCACGGACATCTCCTGCGCGAAGATGGTGCTGAAATGCGTCGGGCTTAGGCTTACGTGCGCGGCGACGGTGTTGAGCGAGATGTCGGGGTCGTTGTAATGCTCCTTGATGTACTCGCATGCCTTCCGGACCAGCTTCTTGTGGTGGCAGCTGTTGCCTGAGTCCCGGAGCTCGATGAACTTCAGGCATATCTTGGTCGCGAGCTCGGCGAATTCCTCTTGCGAGATGGCGGAGTGGAAAACCTGCGCGCGGTCGGCGAAATGGGCGGAAAGCTCGGTGGGCGTCATCGACGGGTTGAACGTGCGGATGATGCGCATGGCGGCCGCGGTAAGGTCCATCAGGATGTAATAGCGATACAGCAGGTCCTGCATCTCGTCCGTATCGATCTTCTTGGCGAACGCCTCGACGATGGCGGGCACGTCCGCGCTCGTGGCGAACTTAAGCTTCTTCTCGACGTCGGTGTCGAAGAGGTCGTCGCCCGGCGGGACGGCGGAAACGTCGCCGCGATCCAGGTCTCCCGAGCAGAAGATGCGCCCGCTGTGGACTTGGGCGAAGGTCTTCAATAAGGCGCCGGCCTCGTGGTACGCGTCGCGGATGCCCGAGATGCGGTTGGTCACGCCCGAGATGCCGATGGTCAGGACCGCGTGGCCGTCATCCTCGACCTCGTGCTTCAGCGTTTGGGCCACGTGGTACGCCTTCCCCGTCGTGTCGATTTCCGCCTGTCCCTTGACGATCAGTACGTGGTTCGCGCCGCTCATGAAATAGAGGACGTCCGGGTCGTCGACCAGCATGAACTTCACCTTTGAGGCGATCGCCTGCCGGTTCGTCTTGCCGCCCTTGCCGTCGCACTGGGCGATCACCACCGCGTAGCATTTGCTTAGGAGCCCGATGGACAGTTCCTCCGCGCGGCGGAGCGACTCGTCGGCGCCGACCTCCCCGTTGCACAGCTGCTCCAGGAAGGAGCCGACGAGGGCGCTTTTGACCATCTCCTCGTTCGACAGGTCCTTTAGGAAGGAGACGCTCTGCTTTTTGTGCTCGGCGATCTTCTCGCCTGCGATCCGTAGCGCGGCGAATAGGTCCTTGCCCGCCACCGGTTTCAGGATGTACTGGTCGACGCCGATGCCGATCGCCTCGCGGGCGAGGTCGAAGTCGTCGTACCCGCTGACGATGATGATCCGGATCCAGGGTATGATCGCCTTCGCGTGCCGCGCGAGGGTAAGACCATCCATGAAGGGCATCTTGATGTCCGTGATGAGGATGTCCGGCTTCAGGTCCTGGATGATCGTGAGCGCGAGCTCGCCGTCGCCCGCCTCCCCGATGCAGGAGAAGGGCTCGTTCCCGTTCTCGATCGCGTTGCGCATGTTCTGCCGGATCAGTGGCTCGTCCTCGACGAGAAAAACCGTGTACATGGGTCTAGGCTCCTTCGGTCGGCGCCGACTGCGCGGCGGGCGCCTTTACTATGGGCAGCCTGAGGGTGATCGTGCAGCCCTTGTCGTGCTCGCTTTCTACCGTGAGGCCGTCGTCGGTCTCGTAATACAGCTCGATGCGCTTGTACACGTTATAGAGGCCAAAGCCGGTCCCCGGGTTCGATACGTCGTAGTGCGAAAGGCTTCCCCTGAGCTTCGCCAGTTCCTCTTCCGTCATCCCTAGGCCGTTGTCCTCGACCGTGAAGATCATCCGGTCTCCCGTCGAGTGCCCCTTCAGCGAGATATGCCCGCGCCTGCGCGTTTTCTTTATCCCGTGGTAGATCGCGTTCTCGACGAGCGGTTGCAGGAGGAGCTTTAGCATTGACTCCTGCAGGATCTCGGGGGAAAAATCGATGTCGTATTCCAGGATGGCGCCGTACCGCATCTTCTGTATGGCGAGGTAATTCTCGACGTGCGCCTTTTCGTCCGCCACCGTGACCCAGTCCCTGCCCTTGTTCAGCGACAGCCGGAAGAAACTCGAGAGCGCGAGGGTCGTGGTGACGACGTTTTCCGTCTGCCCGTCCTCCGCGAGGGACAGGATGGTCCCGAGGGTGTTGTACATGAAGTGCGGCGCGATCTGCGCCTGAAGCGCCTTTATCTCCGCCTTCTGGAGGTTGCGCTGCTTCTGGACGTTCTGCTCGATAAGCTCGATCAGCTTTTCGGCCATGGTGTTGAGGCTGTCCGTGAGCTCGTCGAGCTCGCTGATCTCGGGCCGCTCGACGCGAATCGACAGGTCGCCCTGCGCGATCCGGGAGGCCATCGTCTTGAGGCGGTAAATCGGCTCGTTGATGCTGCGGTTAAGCTGCCGGTAGTTGCGCAGGAGGAAGAGGAGTATCGCGAAGAAGAGCAGTACCTGGGTAAGCGTCATCAGGTCCATCGACCGCTTGATCCTGGCGTTCTGGACGTGCGCGAGGTCAGTCTCCGCCGCGACGAATTTCTGCAAGACGTCGTAGAGGAGGTCGCTCACCGAGGTGATCTCCCCCAGTATCTTCTCGTTCTCGCGGACGGGCCGGTCGTGGGAGATATTGTCGCCGATCATGTCCACGTAGCCTTCCATGGTCTCGAGGGTGTTGCGCGCGACCTGCACGAGGTAGCCGTTGTCCTCGCTGTTGGCGTTCCGCTCGAGCTGGTCCAGGTTGTTCTTGATCCGGTCGATCAGCGCGTACTGGGTATTCTCCCTGAACGCCGTCTTGCCCGTCACGACGTTCCACATGGTGGTGTAGATCTCGCCCTTAAGCCTGCTCGCGAGGCTGTTCGCGCTGTACACGTTCTCGATGATACCCTCGTACTGCTTCATCGCGATGTTGTAGTACAGGGTGTTGATGATGAAGGGGACGATGGACGCGAGGATGATGACGATGTTCGTGAACTTGAGCGCTTTGCGGATGCTATTGGTGCGCATCATCGCCGGCCCCTGACTTCAGTATCCACGGTTGGGGATCGCGTCCACGGCGCCGAATTCGTCGAATGTCGTCTCCTCGATGTACGTCCGTTTCGACACCGGCTCCCCGGCGACGATCTTCCGCGCCAGCTCCATCACTTGGGGCCCGCTATTCGGGTTGCACTCGATGACGCAGTTGATCATGCCAACCTTAAGGTAATTGATGCTCCGCTGCGTCGCGTCGACCGATATGATCGCGATGTCCTTACCGGGTTTGATCCCCGCCTCGCGCAGCACCTCGATCGCCCCGAAGGTCATGTCGTCGTTATGCGAGTAGATCACGTCGATGTCCTTGGGGTCGTAGCGGGTCAGGACCTTTTGCATGAGCTCGCGGCCCTTGCTGGCCATGAAGTCGCCGTCCTCGCTGAAGATCACCTTGAATTTCGGGTAGGCGGAAAGCACTTCGCGAAACCCCTCGTAGCGCCCAATGGCGGGGGTCGATTTCGCGGTGCCGGCCATCTCCACGATGTTGATGGGGCCCGGATCGTTCTTATACTTCTTTATTAGGAATTCCCCCGCGCGGCGGCCCTCGAGGGTAAAGTCGGAGGAAAGCGCGCACGCGTAGAGGCTTTCGTCTTTCGTGTGAATCATCCGGTCCACGAGGATGACGGGAATGCCGGCCGCCTTGGCCTCGCCGAGCACGGTGTCCCAGCCGGTCTCCACCAGCGGCGAGAACGCGATCACGTCTACCTTATACGCGATGAAGGAACGAAGCGCCTTGATCTGGTTCGCCTGATACTGCATGGCGTCCTCGAACATGATCTTGATGCCCGCTTCCTTCGCCGCCTCGGTTATGGAAAGGCTGTTGCGGGTGCGCCAGGTGCTCTCGTCCCCGAGCTGGGAATAGCCGAGCACGATAAGCTTGTCCTCGCCCGAGTTGCGCCTGCCGCGTGAGCAGGCGAAAACGGTCAGGAGACAGAGGATACCAACGACTATGCGGATAGGGCGAACCATGCGATAACCTTCCAGAATCTGTATTTTATCATATCTATCGTGGATGGCAACCAAAAACCGATACGAGGCCGTTCCTGAAGAAAACGTAGCGGATCAGTAAAAAAGTCTAGATATCGGTAACGGGAAGTCCCGGCGCCCAAAGAATTCGTACCAAGTCCGAAAGGATGTAGGTGGCGCCCACGGAAAAGTGGCCTCTAAATAAGTATAGGGGCGTACGCCCTGGGAGAAATGAAAACGGAGGACGAACGATGAAGAGGATTGTAAAGATCGGCATTCTGGCCCTTTTGGCCATGGCTATGCTGGCTCCGGCGACGGTTTTCGCCGCCAAGAAAGCGAAGGGTGGACTGATTAAGGTCGGTATCGTGAATCTGCCGCCGGAGGAGTCCGGGTATCGGCAGGCCAACGTCGAGGACATGAACGCCGTCTTCTCGAAGGCGAACGGCTATGACGCGAAGCAGACCAACACCGGCGACAACAGCGAGCAGATCGCCGCTGCGCAGGGCTACATCCGCGACGGCGTCGACTATCTCCTTATCTCGGCCGCGAACGCGTCCGGTTGGGACAACGTCCTGAAGTCCGCCAAGAAAGCGGGCGTCACCGTGTTCCTCTTTGACCGCCTTATCGACACCGCGCCCGCGAACTACCAGGCCGCGCTCGTCTCGGACATGAAGACCGAGGGAAACACCGCCATGAACTGGGTGCTGAGCCAGAAGCTCCCCAAGTACAACGTGATCCTCATCCGCGGCCAGCTTGGTTCCGCGGCTGAGCTCGGGCGCAGCGCCGCGGTTCTCGCCGCCCGCGACGCCGGCAAGATCACCATCGTCGCCGACGGTACCGGTGGCGACAGCTGGAGCCTTGAGGAAGCCCGCAAGGTCGTCGAGGCCGCGATCGCCGCTAAGAAGGATTTCAACGTGATCTACGCCGAGAACGACGGCATGGCCCAGGGTGCCGTCCAGGCGCTCGACGCGGCCGGCATCACCCACGGCAAGAACGGCAAGGTCAAGATCCTCGGGTTCGACTTTAACCGCTTCGCGCTCCGCAACGTGCAGGCCGGCTACTGGGATTGCGACGTCCAGTGCAGCCCGCGCCAGGCCGGCGAGATCTCTCGCTGGATCAAGGACGCCGCCGCTGGCAAGGCGCTCCCGACCGGCATCGTGTATCAGAAGGAAATCTTCGCGGACACCGCGACGATCACCGACGACATCATCAAGAACCTCGGCCTTAACGCCGATCCCGGAAAGGGCGTGATCACGAAGTAATCGTCCCGTAAGGCGATTAACCACGATCAGTAGGTTGTGTTAAGCGGTGCGGCGTTTGGGTCGATTCCCTCGCGCCGCACCGGGCGGTGCTGTTTACCGAACCAGACGGTGCGGTAAACAGCACCGCTTGTACTTTACGCGGGAATCAGAAGGAGGTCCCTCATTGCAGTCGGAAAAGGTGCTTGAAATGCAGGGGATCTGCAAGACCTTTCCAGGGGTCAAGGCCCTGTCCAACGTGAACTTCGCGCTTCGAAAGGGCGAGGTTCATGCCCTTATGGGCGAAAACGGGGCGGGCAAATCCACGCTGGTAAAGGTCATGACGGGCGTATACGAGAAGGACGCCGGTCATATCGCCGTCGAAGGAAAAGCCGTTCACTTCAAGTCGCCGCAAGAGGCGCAAAATAGCGGCATCGGCACGGTCTATCAGGAAATAACCCTGTGCCCCAATTTGACCGTCGCGGAAAACATGTATATCGGCCGGGGAAAGGGCGCGCTCGTGCAATGGAAGCGCATGAACGCGAACGCGGCGAAGCTGCTCGACTCGCTCGGCATCCCGGCGCGGCCGACGCAGCAGCTCTCAAGCTGCTCGCTCGCGGTCCAGCAGATGATTGCGATCGCGCGCGCGATCGACATGGATTGTAAAATTCTCGTCCTTGACGAGCCGACGTCCTCCCTTGACGAGGACGAGGTTCGCAAATTGTTCGAGCTTATGCGTGAACTCAAGTCTCGCGGAGTGGGCATCGTCTTTATCACCCACTTCCTCGATCAAGTATATGAAATCTCGGATAGGATCACGGTCCTTCGCAACGGCGAGCTGATCGGCGAGTACGAGGCCGCATCGCTTCCCCAATTCGAGCTGGTCTCCAAGATGATGGGAAAGGCGCTCGAGGACGTGGAGAGCATGAAGAAGCGCGAGGTCTCGGCGAACTCCGGCGAGGCCCCCGTCTTCGAGGCCGCGGGGCTTTCGAGCAGCGCGGGGGTGAAGCCCTTTAACTTCGCGATCAGGAAGGGC
>JAKPSR010000075.1 GCA_029571425.1 Spirochaetota bacterium
TTCCCATCATCCTCCAATACCGAAGCCCGGTCGAGGTGCGAAACAGCAGAAGCTTTGGCATCGCGATCGTCGTCGTCGCCTTGGTTGCCATCGTGCTCGTCATCGTCGCGAGGCTAAACAAGGACAGCGCCGGCGCCGCGAGGAAACCGGCGAAGCCCTCGCAGGGACCCCGGCCGAAAGACGCCGTTCAGCCAACTATGGCCCCGCGGCAAAGCCTCCGAGCGAGTCTTGGCTTTCCCAGCTTCGACTCACAGGAAATCAAGCGGGTGTCCCAAACCTACGGCTTCACGAAGGAGCAATCCGACTTCTTCGCCTCCATATGCCGGTCCGCCGGGGTACCGAAACCCACGCTAGTCCTACAAAGCCACTCGAGTACCGACCAACTCTTTAACCGCGCGTATCACCAACTGAACGCCAACAGCGCGACCAACGCGGAGGCTGAACGGCACAAAACCCTGCTCTTCTCGATCAGGGAACAGATCGAGAACCACCGACGCGTCGCGAAGGTGATCAAGTCGACCCGCGCGATCGAGCCCGGGCAGGGATTCACCTTCATTACCCGGGCGAACGAGCAATACCCCTCCACGATCCTCGACAATACACCCTACGGGATGCTCTGCGCCGTGCCCCGGGATATCTTCCAAAACGAGATTAGGATGCCGATTTTGGCAAAAATCCAGGTTTTCTTCTTTTCTAAAAGCGGCCAATCGTATAAACTTCGAACGCGCCTCCTTCGATACGAGTACGGAAAGAGCTCGACGCAGATGCTCCTCGCCCATACCGATAAGGTTGAGGCGCTGCCTGCCAGGCGGCACGAGAGAAAAAGCTTCGAGACCGCGTGCACCTTCACGCACGTCAACGTACAGACGGTCGTGAACGGGCGCCATTCCGAGCATCGGTTTTACCCGACGGACCGGAGCTTCACCGGTACGCTCGCGGACATCTCGGCCGGCGGTTGCAGCGTCCACACCCACACGCCCGCGAGGGTTGGCGAGTATATCGAGCTTCGTTTTAAGCTCTCGGGTCGGCAGGAGGAATCGGCGATCGGCAAGGTAGTGAAAATCAACGAGGTGGCGGGCCGCGCCCTGCAAGCGATGCACGTCCAGTTCGCCAAGATCCCACGCGCGTCGATGAACCGCATCTTCACGTTCGTGTACAACTACGGAGACGTATGAATTGTTGATTCTCGGCATCACCGATATTACTCGCAAGGAGAATTTCCTATACTATCGACGCGAATTCGTCGGCAACGCCCATTATGGGATGCCCGATAAGGAACGGTTCGGCAAGATCGAGTTCACGATAGAGACGACCCCGCTCGGGACCAAGAACGTGCAGGTGAGCCTCGTAGACTCGGTGGACTACCCCGTGCTGCCCGTCGTGCAGGGCTTGAAGAAATTCATCCTCGGCCTCGACAGCGAGGGGCTCCTTCCCTAAGACGCGAGCCGCGGCGCTTGACCCGTCCCCTCGCTTTTAGTACCCTTCACAACGATGACCTTCCATACATCTTCCCCCGAGGAGACGATCGCCCTCGGGGAGCGCATTGGCCGCCTCCTGCTGCCCGGCGACGTAGTCGCCCTTCGGGGAACCCTCGCCGCCGGCAAAACGACCATAACCAAGGGTATCGCGCGAGGGCTTGGCGTCGACGAGGACGTGACGAGCCCGACCTTTACCCTCGTATCCGAGTACCCGGGCCGCCTGCGGCTCTACCACATGGACGTCTATCGCATCGACTCCGTCGACGACTTCCTAAACCTCGGCGCCGAGGAGATGCTGTACGGGGACGGGGTATGCGTCGTCGAGTGGAGCGAGAAGGTCGCGTCCGAGCTCCCCGCGCGCGCGGTTACCATACGCCTAGAGGCGCTTCCTGACGGCGCGCGCCGCGTCGACATCGACAACTGGGACAGAGGGGGGCTCGACGCATGAACATACTCGCCATCGACTCGCTGACCGCGGCGCTTTCCGTCTCCGCCTGCTCGCTCGATCGCTCGGCGACGGTTACGTGCTCCGGGCTCGGGCAGCACGCCGAGCGCATGGTCGACCTCGTCGCCCGTGCCCTCGACATTGTCGGCGTCGAGCCGAGGGCCGTTCAGCTCATAGCTTGCCCGGAGGGACCCGGTTCCTTCACCGGGCTTCGCCTCGCGTACGCGGCGGCGAAGGGAATCCAGCTCGCCGCGGGATGCCCGCTCCTTCCCGTCCCTACCCTTGAGCTCTACGCGCACGGTCTCGCCGATTGGCCCGGGGCTGTCGTCGCCGCCCTCGACGCCAAAAAAGAGCGTTTCTACTTGCAGGTATTCCGCCGCGGCGAGGCCGCGACCGGGCCGCTCGACGCGTCCGAGGCCGACTGCGCGCGCCTGCTCGACCCAGAGGAGCGGGTCATCGTGGTCGGGCCGGACGCGCAGGCGTTCCTCGAGCGGCTTCGGGGCGCGTTCCCGGCGATCGACGCCGCCGCCCTGCCCACCGCCCCCGATCAGGCCGTAAACGCCTTAATGGCCCGTGCAAAAGCGGCTTTCGCGTGTTATACTAATCCCGTACCCGATCACGCAGGTCCGGTATACGTGAGAAAAAGTGACGCAGAAGCAAGCGCGACCTGACATCGAAGTCCTCGAGTCCCTTGAGCCCATCGAGCTCCTGCCCGACGTAGAGGGCGGCGACGCCCACGGCGACGGCTCAACGCGTTCTCAGTGCGCGAGGGAGATCGAGGACGCCATTCGCCTGTACAGCAACCCGAACCTCGCCGTGATGTTCCTCTCCTGCGACTTCACGATCATTTCCTTCACCCCGAGAACGAGCCTTCTGTTCCAGGATTACCACTCGCTTGCCCGCAAACCTTTTTTCAACGTGTTCAGCCCG
>JAKPSR010000081.1 GCA_029571425.1 Spirochaetota bacterium
CCGTCGATGTCGCCGCCGAGCCCGGAGAGAAGGATACGTAAGCGATATGATCGACAAGGGGGCGCCATGAAAAAGGTACTGATCCTGTGCGCGAGTCTCGCGTGCTTCTTTGGGGCGCATGCGCAGACGATTACGGGGTACGATAACTTACTCGTTACCGTCGCCCCGATTCCGGGAACGACTAGCGAGGTTGAGCGCGATGAGTCCGGTTATTCGACCGTTACGTTCGAGGAATCGAAAGGCGCCTACGCCCTTTTCTTGACGCTTTATCCCGTGCATCCGAGCGTCACGCTCGAGGATATGCGCAAAGAGGCGCAAAAAAAGGGGAAGGCCCTCCTTTCTCAGTCTGTGGAAAAGGAACTGACGATACAAACGCTTCTGAACGGAGACGAGCCGGTTGCTTGTTACTACGCCCTTACGGATAAGGACCCTAAGAAAGGCGAGTATGAGTACCTGATTCAAGGTTATGTGCGATATGCCCATCTCGTCGGCTACTTCACCTTCCTGTACCATTCTCCCGACGACGCGAAGAAAATAGAGGAGATAGGATTGCCTAGCCTCGTCGAATCGCAGCCGACGATCTCGAAGACGGAAAACTTCGAGAAAATTAAGCTGACCGAGGACGACATGCGCGGGTATGAGACGCAGTATATACAGCACTTTTATAGCATGCAACAGGTTTCCTTTTACCAGAGCCAGGAAATATACGAGGCTGTTCTCCCAAAGCTAAAAGAGCGATATACGCAAAGCGTCTGCCGCGGGGAAACCGAGGGGACCATCTTCTATTATTATTTCGATGGCAAGATCGAGTCAAAGAAAACCTTCCTCAAGGGTCTTTTCTACGGCGAAGACGGGAAGCCATCGAAGGAACATCCTGAGACATTCATCTGCAAGGGCAACCTCCTCGTCGTCTTCTCGTATCCATATCGAGATGCATTGGCGAAAGAGCTCGAGAAGATCGTCTCGTCGAGGATTCACTGAGGTATGACGTTGCACCGTGGGACGGCGACACGGGTATACGCGCTTCTCTTATCGTTGTCGCTATCCTGTGCCGTGGTAGGCGCGGAGGAAGGCGTTAAGCGATCGGTCCCCATCCCCTTTTCTGGCCTGACCAAGTCGCTTGGGGAGATCCTTCGCGCTCGGCCCGCATTGAACGCGGTCATCGATTCCCTTTCGTTCTCGTTCGACCGAATCGTCGACGGCACGTTGCCGCAAAGCTTCGATTGCGACGCCGAGCTTGGGGAGTACCTAAGCCAAGAAGGGCCCCTGTACTACGAGTCCCTTGCCGAGATAATCAGGCGGTCACTCGAGGAAAGTATCCGCGCGGTTGGTAGCGGCGCTTTCGCGATGGTCTCGGCATCGGAAGATAATGGTATCTCGTATATCTGGATAGAGGTTCAATGCGAGAGCGCCGTATTGCTTCCCGTGTACGTCGAGACCGCGGACGGGCGACTCCTGTACTCCTTCGCGATCCCCTGCGACCTCGTGTGCTCGCTTTCGCTCGCTGTGCGCGTCGATTCGGCTCAGGCGCTTGCCGGCGGAGCGGGCACCGGGGTTTCCATCGACGTGGAGAGGTTGAGCGTTCGCGTTTCTCGGCCGGAAGCCGTTGAAGAGGATGAGGGCGAAGGCGATGGCGATAGCGGCGAGCGATTCCCCGCGGTAGCCATGCTCGGCGACGACGCCCTGAGCGCTTTCGTCTCCGATGTGTTCGTCGACCTCTCCTGCGAGTGGACGTTGCGCGGGGAAACCACCGGCGATGGGGAAGACGCCGAGGCGGCGCCGCGGTGGATCCCGTACGAGCGGATCGCGGCCGGCGACTACGAGTGGGCCATCTGGTCCATGCGGGAGCTCGCGTATACGGTAGAGGTCGACGTTGATCCCGATAGCGATTCGGGACTCATTGTCGCCCGGTTCGACACCGACGATCAGCCCTCGAACGATGGGCTTGTTATCACGTTCACTGACGACTCGGGCAGTGAGCGGCTTCAGATACGTGAAGCCGCGTTGAGCGCCCGATGAAGACGCTGTGGAATATTCTGGAGGAAAGATGAACGCGGAAATCGTTACGGCAATCGAGAACATGGGATTTATTCGCACTGGCGCCTCGTGGGCAGGCAGGGTCGGCAAGTACTATTGGCGCGTTACCGACGCGAGCGGGAACGAGACCCCGATCGTCGTGAGCACCTCGTTGCAGGTACCTGCCGATCAGAACGGGCTTCAGGGCCTTCTTGGCTCGCTAAAGGAAGAGGGGAAGATCGCGCATTTTACCCTCGAGGAAACGGCCGCGTATCTCTTTCTTGGCCCCGCAAGCGACGGGCAGTCAGTCCGCGACCTTCTGTCCCGCGTAACCGAGTCGCTGGAATCGATGCACGCCGCGAACGTCTGCGAGCGCTGCGACGAGACGAGCTTCGTCGGCTTTTACACGGACGGGACGAACGCCCACTTGCTTTGCCAAAAATGCTATCAGGCGGACGAAGCCCGCATCGCCGAGGGCAAACGAAAGCCGAACAACTACGTGCTCGGCTACATCGCGAGCCTGGTCGGCGCGCTCATCGGATCGATCGCCTGGATCGCCTTGGGGGCGATCGGGTTTTACGCCTCGATCGCCGGATACGCGATCGCCTTTTGCGCGTTCAAGGGGTATGGCCTTGTCGACGGGAAGAAAACGGTCGTCGGCATCTCGCTGACGATTTTCAACGTGGTGTTCGCGCTGTTCTTCGCCGAGTACGTCGGCCTGTACATATCGCTGCTGAAGGAATACCCTGGCCTCGAGATCATGACTTTCGTGCTCGCGACTCCGGCCCTGTTCTCCGACATGGAGTTCCTGCGCGCGATATTGCCAAGCCTCGGTTTAGGCTTGCTCTTCGCCGTTCTGGGCACGTACGGTATAGTCAAGAACTACCTGCTGCTGGCCAAGACAGCCGCGCACGAGAAGATCGAGAAGATGCCCGTCTGAGGCAAGCCGCGTTGCAAGGAGAGACCGAATGAAAACGACAGTGACCCTCGGCGAGATCATGCTTCGCCTTCGCAGTCCCGAGAGATACACCCTGCTTCAAGTGCCCGAGCTCGAGGCGACGTTCGGCGGCGGGGAGGCGAACGTCGCGGTGTCGCTCTCGCTGCTCGGGGCCCCGTCGCGGTTCGTCTCCGCCGTGCCCGCGAACCCGATCGGCGACGCCTGCGTCAACGAGCTTCGTCGGTACGGCGTGGACGTCGCGCAGATATCGCGGAAGGGCGAGCGGCTGGGGATATACTTCCTCGAGACCGGGGCTAACCAGCGGCCGAGCAAGGTGATATACGATCGCGCCCACTCCGCCATTAGCGAGGCGCGCCCGGATGATTTCGATTGGGACGCCGTCTTCTCCGACTCGTCCTGGCTTCATGTCACCGGCATCACGCCGGCGATCTCTCTGTCGGCATCCGACCTCGCTACGCGCGCCGTCGACGAGGCGAAGCGGCGTGGCCTCACCGTCTCCGTCGACATAAACTATCGCGCGAAGCTTTGGAAATACGGGAAGAAGGCGACGGAGGTTATGCCAGACTTGGTAAGAAGGTCGGACGTCCTCGTCGCGAACGAGGAAGACTGCCAGAAGGCGCTGGGAA
>JAKPSR010000085.1 GCA_029571425.1 Spirochaetota bacterium
GTCCACCGCGCGATGATGTCGGTAATGCTCGGCGACCTTTTGATGCGGGTTCTCTACCGCACGCGGCCCTACGAGCTCGAGCCAGGCTCCGCGAACGAGCTCTACGAGCGGTTCAACGCCCGCGCCGTCGCCCAGCTTAAGTCTCTGTCGATACGCGGCTACAATCGGCTCGTGCGCGAGATCGTGCGCGAGTTCGACGAGCTCCCGCTGCGCAAGGTGCATAAGCCCCGCGTCGGCGTCGTCGGCGAGATCCTGGTCAAGTTCCACCCCACGGCGAACAACGACATCTTCGGGACGATCGAGCGCGAGGGCGCCGAGTGCGTGGTCCCTGACCTCGTCGACTTCCTGTTCTACTCGTTCGTCAACGGCGTCTACAAGCACCAGAAGCTCGCGTTCCCGAAGAAGGCCGAGCGGATGGCCCGCTTCCTCGTGTGGTTCCTCGAGCGTTACCGAACCGCGATGAAGGACGCGCTCCGCAAGAGCCGGCGCTTCACCCCGCCCGAGTCGATCTACGCCCTGCAGGAAGGGGTCGACGACATCGTCCAGCTCGGGAACATGACCGGCGAGGGTTGGTTCCTGACGGCCGAGATGATCGAATTGATCAAGACCGGGGTGCCGAGCATCGCCTGCGTCCAGCCGTTCGCCTGCCTCCCGAACCACGTGACGGGGAAGGGGATGATCAAGGAGCTTCGCCACCGTTTTCCGGGGGCGAACATCGCCGCGATCGACTACGACCCGGGCGCGAGCGAGGTAAACCAGCTGAACCGGCTGAAGCTTCTGCTCGCGAACGCCCCGAAGGGTAAACACCCGGACGAGACGAAGCTCGCATAGGGCGGCCTTAAGGGCCGGGCGTCCCCTTTAGGGCCGGGCGGCCTTAAAGGCCGGGCGTCCTTTAGGGACGCGAGGCTTTCGCCGATACTAAAGGGTATGAGCACGCCGAGAATCGCGGTATCACTCGCCATTATCGCCCTCGTTTTCCCGTTCCTCGCGGCAGAGCCACGGCGCGGCGTCCCCGCCGAGCTCCCCGCGCTCGAGAGCCTTGATCTCGTGCCCGACTCGGCCTCCGTCCGTTCCGGGATCGCCGACCTCTGGCTTCTCGACCGAATCGACGCGGTCGCCGCCCGGCCCACCGAGACGGTTCGGGACGGCGATGGCCTTGCCTGGCGGATCAGCGCCGAGCGCATGGCCCTGACCGAGAGCCTCGCCGTCGTCGTGACCCCCGAGATCTCAGGCTCGTTCCCTGTTCCCGCCCAGGGCACGTGGGCCCTCTACCGTTCCCGCGTCGACGGCATGCCCGAGCAGATCAAGATCTATCCCCGCGACGACGCGACCCTTTTTATCCGGATTAGGCCAGACGGCCCCGACCCGATGAAGGGTAGGGCACTCCTCGACGTCCTCGCCTACGGGGGATACGTCCGAAAGGACGTTCCGCTCGGCGTGCCCTTCATTCGCCTCTACACGCTCCCGTTCGACGAGCTCGTCTCGATGACGCGCTCCACCGTCCCCTGGGAGTTGTTCGACCCCGACCCGACTTCGTACTCCGCAGTCCGGGAGGCCGTCGACATACTTCGATCCCGACTTCCTTCATTGATATACCTCGACGACGGGGCCTTTAACGAGCGCGGCGAGCCGGTGCTGATAGTGGACGGTTCGCCCCAGGACCCGCGCGCCATACTCGAGGCCCTGCCGCCCGGCGCTAAGCCGGGCGAGATCGAGGGCGGGGTGAATTGCTCCGGTTTCGCGAAATGGGTGGTCGACGGAATCGTCTTCCCGCGCGCCGGATCCCGGCTCCGCATCGAGCCGCTGAAGGGACGAACTCCGTCGCCCGAGACCCACTTTACCGAGCCGTTCCGCGAGTCCCGCGACCTTTTCTTCGCCCTCGATTGGACGCGAAACCTCGCCGCCGCCGCCGTGAGCCTCAATAACCGCCGTACCACCCGTCCCGCGGACGCCGGGGTCGACGTCTCGATTGAGCCCTTTGCCCTGACGACCACGCGGCCAACCGGGGCTCGGGACGCGGTGGGCTTCGCCGGGTACCAGACGAACGTCGGCTATCAAGCCGAATATCTCAAAGCACTGCTGTTTATTCTCGCCTCTCGCGAGCCGGGGCACTGTTATCTCGGCGCGATCAGCCGGGAACGAGGGGACCCCCAGTTGCGGCAATACCATCACGTTGCCGTGTTCTTTCCCTATTTTGACGAGGGGGGCCGGTTTCGCGTCGCCGTTTTCGAGAGCGCGGTCGAAACCCCGTTCGAAACCTTCGTTACGCGAAACGCCGGCGCTTTTATTAATCTGTCGCGCGTAAAACTCCCCGAATCGGGGTATTTTCAGCCGTAAAAAAGGCCGAAATACAGAGCCTCAATGGAAAAGCCGGTGTTACCTATCGGCTTTTTTCGCTTTTTTATTCCTGTAATGGGTATAGCGGGGTGGTACACTTGATACGTATGAAACGGGTCGCGTTCGGTATTATTGCCTTTCTCTGCATCGCGCCCCTCGTCGCCGAGGATGGGGCGGCGGTACTCTCGCGCGCGCGCGGGATATCGGACCGTCGCGCGGCGATTGATCTGCTTCAACTACATCTGCCCGAGAATGGGAACCTCCGGCCCTACTTCCTTCTTGAGCTCGCCCGTCTCGCGGGCGAAGGCGGGGACTGGCCCGCGTCCCTCGCGTGGTCGGAATCCCAGCGCGAGGTGCCGGCCGAGATCGCGGACGCGACGGCCTGGTGGCACGGGACGGCCCTCGTCTCGACGGGTAAGGGCGCCGCGGCCTTGAGCCTTTGGCGCGCGCGCATCGCGACGGGAAATGCCCGCGATCCCGCCCTCTACCTTGCCTATCTCCGGCTCCTTACCTCGGAAACCGTCTCGGCCACGGCCGCCGCCGACGGTAAGGACGCGATCGCCCGTCTCGACCGCGCGGTCCCGTCCCTGCGTTCGTCCGACGCCGTTTCCTGGGCCCTATCCCGCTATCTCGGCGGGCTCGCCTCTATTCGCGCGGGCGACTGGAATTCCGCCTACGCCCTCCTTAGTCGATTCTCCCCCGAGCATGAGTCTCGGTTTCCCGAGCTCGCCCCCTGGGGCCGGTATTACCTCGCGTACGCCGCCTATCGTCTTGGTAAGCGCGAGGAAGCCATCGCCGGCTTCGCGTATTACCTAAAGACCTGGGAGCGCCACCCGAAGGGGTGGGAAGCCGCGACGGCGGCGGCTGTCGCGACGATACAGTCGGGCGGTGACGCGCTGCCCTTCGCCGAGCGCGCCGTCCGGCTCGCGCCGGGGCCGTCGGAACGATCTGAATCCCTGCTCCTTCAAGCCTCGCTTCTCTTTGACCTCCGCCGATACGACGAGGCTGACCGGATACTTTCTTCCGTCGCCGAGGGATCGGGGACCGCCGTCCCGGCCGCGTACGCCGCCCGCGCCTATCTCGCTCGGGCCGAGATCGCCGTCGCGACGGGGCGGGTAAAAGACGCCGAAAGCCTGTGGCGGTCGACTGCTGATCGTTTCCCCGGTACGCCGGAGGCCGAGGAAGCCCTCTACCGCCGCGCCGAACGCCGCTACATCGACTCCGATTGGGCGGGCGCGGCGAGCGCCTTCCGCCAATACCGGCAAACCTGGCCTTCGGGACGCTTTATCCCCTCCGTCCTTTGGTACGGGGGCGATGCCCTTTCCCGCTCGAAGGAAACCGAGCTCGCCATCCTCTGGCTCCAGGAATCCGCCCGGCGCGGCGGTGCGCCGGGGGCTAAGGCCGGCGGCCTCGAACGGACGATAGCCCCGAGGGCCTACGAGCGGCTCGTCGCCCTTTACCGCGAGAGAAAGGAGTACGGGGCCGCCCTTTCGGCCGCGCGCGAGTTCCGCTCCGCTTACCCGGCCGAGGCGGGCGTCGCCGGGATAGACGCCGCGATCGAGGAGCTAGAGGGCGCAGCGGCTGGGAAGAGCCCCGACCTCGTCGCGCTCGAGGGTGAGTGGACCCGCGCGGGGAAGGGAAAGACCGCCGCCGGGCGATCGGCCGGGGTGCGGCTCGCCCGGCTCTACTTGGCCGACTATTCGCGCCGCGCCGAGCTCGTCGTCCTCCTGCGCGAGATTCACGCGACCCTGCCTCGGGATTTCTCGAAGCTTCAGCGCCGAGAGCGCGCCGACTACGCGGCCGCGGAATCGATGCTCGGGAACGTGCTGCGCGAGCAGGGCGCTTTCGCCGACGCGGCCGTTTTTCTATTGACCGCCGGCACCCTGTACGCCCCCGTGGACGTGGAACGTGCCGCCGAGTCCCTGTACGGGGCGGTGGACGCCTTTCAACAATCCGGAAAGCGCGGCGACGCCGAGAGCGCGTTCGCCACGATGCGCCAAACGTGGCCAGATA
>JAKPSR010000095.1 GCA_029571425.1 Spirochaetota bacterium
CCACGCGCTCCGCGAGGCCGGGCCGAAGCTGTCGTAGGCGAACTCGATCATCATCGACGTCGGCGGCGGCTCGACCGAGATCATGCTGATGCAGAAGGGGCGGATGGTCGCCGCGCACAGCTTCCGCATGGGCACGGTCATCATCGAGCAGCAGGTGAAGGCGATGATGGGCTCCGAGAAGGACATGCGCCGATTCCTCGCCGAGTACATCAGGACGACGGCCGAGAACCTGAACAACGAGCTCCGGCTCGACCTCGTGCGCCAGCTCGTCGCCATCGGCAGCGACGCGCGCCTCGTCGCGCGGAGCGTCGGCACCCAGGTGACCGACCTCTACGCCACCATTCCCCGCGCGGCCTTTATCGCCTTCGTCGATAGGGCAACCTCGTATTCCGCCGAGGAGATCGTCGAGCACTTCCGCGTCAGCTACAGCGACGCCGAGTCGCTCGTGCCGGGTCTTCTCGCCTATCGTTTTTTCCTGGAGTTGACCGGCGCCGAGACCGTCGTCGTCCCCTACCTCTCGATCCGCGAGGGGGTCATAATCTCGCGACTCGCGGGGCCCGAGCAGCTCGTCCGGGAGGAATTCTACAACCAGGTCGTCGCCTCGGCGCTGAACCTCGGCAAGAAATACCACCTCGACGAGGACCACTCGAGCTACGTTACCCGCATCGCGCTCAAGCTTTTCGACACGCTGGAGGGCGAGCTTGGGCTCGACCGTCACGCGAGGCTGCTGCTCGAGACGGCGGCCATCCTCCACGACGTCGGGAGCTTCATCCGCGCGAGCGACCACCACATCCACAGCCAGTACATCGTCTCGCACTCGGATATCTTCGGGCTCAACAAGGACGACATGAACGTCGTCTCGAACGTGGTGCGCTACCATCGCGCGGAGCTTCCGAGCCCGGCGCACGGCTCCTACGTCTCACTGCCGCGGGCCGACCGCACGATGGTTCTCAAGTTGTCGGCCCTCCTCCGCGTCGCCGACGCCCTCGACCGGGGTCACTCGCAGCACATCCAGGACTTCGACGTCGAGCTGACGAAGGATACCCTGTTCCTCCGCGCGCGGGGGACCCACGACGTGACCCTCGAGCGGCTCGCCCTCGACGAGAAGGCCGACCTCTTCGAGGAGATATTCGGCTATCGGCTCATCATGGTGTAGGGAGGGATCGGTGAAGAAAGGCGCTTTCGCGTATCTGAACAGGGAGCTTTCCTGGATCGAGTTCAACGCGCGCGTGCTCGATGAGGCGTTTCAGGCCGACGTCCCGCTGCTCGAGCGGCTCAGGTTCCTCTCGATCGTCTCGTCGAACTTCGACGAGTTCTTCATGGTCCGCGTCGCGAGCCTGAAAGAGCAGGCCCGGCGCGGCTCGGCCCAAAAGGACTTGGCGGGACTTTCGCCGAAGGAACAGCTTAGAAGAATATCGGCGCGCGTCCACGAGCTCGTGAAGGCGCAGTACGCATGCCTCCTCGGCGAGGTCCTTCCCGGGCTCGCCGCGGAGGGCATGCGCTACGTTCCACGCTCCGAGTACAGCGCGGACGAGGCGCGCTTTCTCGAGTCGTTCTTCATGTCGGACGTCTTCCCCCTGCTGACCCCGCTTCGCGCCGGCGGGGATGGCGCCTTCCCGAGCCTCGGGAACCTCCGCCTTCACGCCGCCTTCCTGCTCAAGAGCAGCCTCACGGTCGAGGCAGGGCCGCTCGCCGACTTTCTCGATCGCGCGGGCATTCCTGGCGCGCGCGGATCGGCGTCGGGTGTCGGCCAACGCGCGGCGAATCCTTCTGGCGACGAACGCGGCGCTCCGCGCGAGGCTCTGCGCGGCGACGAACGGCCGCCGATCGCGGTGGTGCAGATCCCGGCGAGCGTGCCGCGCGTCGTCTGGCTTCCCGGAAGCGAGGGCGGCAGGCGATTCACCCTGCTCGACGACGTCGTGCTCGCCTATGGCCAGCGCCTCTTTCCCGGTTTCTCGGTACGCGAGACGCTTCTCTTTAAGGTCGCGCGCGACGCGGACTTCGCCGTTGACGAGGACCGTGACGAAGATTTCATCGACGCGATGCGCGAGGTCCTGGAGCACCGTCTCTCGTCCCCACCCGTCCGTTTCCTTTGCACCGGCGAGAGCCCGACTCTTCTTTCGTTCCTCCGCGACGGGATGGGCCTCGAGGCCGCCGACATCTACCGGGTGCCCGGCCCGATCGACATGTCCACCCTCGTCGAGCTCGCGGGCGCGGAGGGCTTTGACCGGCTCCGCAACCCGCCGTGGAAGCATTTTTGGCCCGTCGGGCTCGACCAGGAGACTCCTCTGTGGGACGAGCTCAAGCGGACCGACGTACTCCTTCACGTTCCCTACGCTTCCTGGGAACCCGTGCTCCGTTTCCTAAACGACGCGGCCGACGACCCGAACGTACTCGCCATAAAGATGACCCTGTACCGGACGAGCGGCGATTCCCCCGTCGTGCGCGCGCTGGAGCGCGCGGCCCGCGCGGGCAAGCACGTCACCGCGTTCGTCGAGCTTAAGGCTCGCTTCGACGAGGAACGCAACATCTCGTGGGCGAAGCGGCTCGAGGCCGTCGGCGTGATCGTGGTCTACGGGATCGCGCGCCTCAAGGTACACGCGAAGGCCGTCCTCGTCGTCAGGCGCGAGCCGGACGGGATCAGGCGCTACGTGCACCTCTCGACGGGGAACTACAACGACCGCACCGCGCGGTTCTACGAGGACTTTTCCCTTTTCACCGCGAACCAGGAAATAGCGAACGACGCGACCCTCTTCTTCAACATGATCTCGGGATACTCGGCGATCGTGTCGACCAAGCGGCTCGTGATGGCGCCGGTCGAGCTCAAGACACGCCTTCTCGCGCTGATCCAGCGCGAGATCGACCGCTCGACCCCCGAGCGGCCTGGGCTTATCATCGCGAAGATGAACAGCCTCGCGGACCAGGAAATGATCGACGCGCTTTACCGGGCGAGCCAGGCCGGCGTCCGCGTCCAGCTGAACGTGCGGGGAATTTGCCAGCTCGTCCCCGGCGTCGCCGGGATGAGCGAGCGGATCACCGTCGTCAGCGTGATCGACCGCTACCTGGAGCACGCGCGGGCGTTTTGGTTCGAGAACGGGGGCGACGGCGAGCTCTATCTCTCGAGCGCCGACTGGATGAATCGGAATCTCGATCGCCGCGTCGAGCTGATGTTCCCGGTCCTGCAGGAATCCATACGGACCGAGATCCTCTCCGCGCTTCGGCTCTACTTCGCCGACAACGTGAAGGCGCACGCCCTTGGGCCCGACGGGGCGTGGGCGCGGCGGCAATGCGGAAAAGGCGAAAAGAGGGTTCGCGCGCAGGAGGCGCTATACGAGGCGGAGCGAAAGCGGAAGGAGATGAGCGACCGCGAGCCCCAGCGGGAATTCGCGGTGCGCCGCGCCGACTAGCGCGACATGATCAATTCGTAAATCCTGTCGAGGTCGTCCCGCGAGAAGTATGCGATCTCGATCGTGCCCTTCTCGAGGCTTCCCTTCACCGTGACCTTGGTCCCGAGCGCGTCGATGAAGCGCTGCTCCATGTTCCGCACCTCGATATCCTTCATCGCGTCCTTCTCGGTCTTTGCCTTGGCGGCGGGCGCCGGGCTTGAGGCCCGCGACCCCGCGTTCAGCTCCGCCGCCATCCGCTCGGCGTCGCGCACGGAAAGACCGTTGCCGACGATGCGCCCGAAGAGGATGCGCTGGTCGGCGGGATTGAGGACGGCGAGGATCGCGCGCGCGTGCCCGGCCGTGATCTGCCCGGACGCGAGCGACGAGGCGATGTCCTCGGGAAGCTTCAGCAAGCGGAGCGCGTTCGCGACGGTCGAGCGGTTCTTCCCCACGCGGGTCGCGGCCTCTTCTTGGCTCAGGTTGCCCAGGGCCATCAGCTGATGGTAGGCCTGCGCCTCCTCGATCGGGTTGAGGTTTTCCCGCTGGATGTTCTCGATCAGGGCGACCTCGAGCTTGCGTTCCTCGGAGAATTTCTTGACGACGACGGGCACCTTCGAGAGCCCGGCGAGCCTTGCCGCGCGCGTGCGCCGCTCGCCCGCGATGATGAAGTACGAGCCGTCGCCCGCCTCCTCGACGATGATCGGCTGTATGATCCCGTGCTCGCGGATCGAGTCCGCGAGCTCGCGGAGCGCCGTCTCGTCGAATTCCCGTCGAGGTTGGTGCGGGTTCGGCTTTAAGAGCGAAGGATCGACGAAGAGCTCGCTCCCCGCGCCCGAGGTTCCCGCCGCGCCGGCGGAGTTGCCCGCGGAGCCCAGCGCCGTTCCGCCGCGCCCCACGTCGAGCGCGCCCGTGCCCTCGAGCAGGGCGTCGAGACCCCGGCCTAATCCGCCTGACTTAACCACGGTCGAGCACCTCTTTCGCGAGCTTCTCGTAGCTCCGCGCCCCGACGCAGAGGGCGTCGTACTTGCATATCGGCAGGCCGTGCGACGGCGCCTCGGAGAGGCGGACGTTTCGGGGGATGATCGTGCGGAACACGCGGTCCTTGAAGTAGGACGTTACCTGCTGGACGACGTCCTGCGCGAGCCTGGTGCGCGAGTCGTACATCGTGAAGAAGATGCCGCCTATGTCGAGCTGGGGGTTGAGCGTCTTCTGGACGCGCTTGACGGTTTGAAGAAGGAGGGTAAGCCCCTCGAGCGCGAAGTACTCGCACTGCAGCGGGATCAGGACCTCGTCGGCGGCGACGAGCCCGTTCAGGGTCAGGATGCCGAGTGAGGGGGGACAATCAATCAGGACGTAATCGTAATCAGCCTTGATCGGCTCGAGGGCTTTCTTAAGGTAGTATTCGCGCTCGCTTTGGTCGACGAGCTCGATCGCGGCCCCCGAGAGGTCGATTGAGGCCGGGATCACGGAGAGCCCGGGGACGGCGGACTTTCGCACGACGGAGGCGATGGGGGCGCTACCGGCGAGAAGATCGTATACCGTCGGCTTGTCGCGGTCGACGCCGACGCCGGAGGTCATGTTTCCCTGCGAGTCGAAATCGACCAGCAGGGTCTTCTTCCCCGCGAGCGCGAGATAGGCCCCGATATTAATGGCGGAGGTGGTTTTACCCACCCCGCCTTTTTGGTTTACGAATACGAAGGTTTTCCCCATATCCCCTGAGTATACCTGATTTTCACGCTTTGGGAAAGGATATGTCGGGGAACGCGCTCGCTTGTCCGCCTTCTATCGCCCGGGAAGGGGATTATACGTCTCCCCTCGGTCGTAGACGTCGATGCCTTCCTTTTTTTTCACGAGAGCGACGACCCGATAGGTCAGCGGGGTGAAGGCGGCCTCGATCGCCGTCTTAAAAAGGTAGTTCGACAGGGCCATTGCGGCGAGAACCGGCATTGGGTAGAGACCCAAGAAGGCCACCGACACGAAAAGGACGGTATCCAGCAGTTGCCCAACGAGGGTAGAGCCGATGGTTCGCGCCCACAGATGGCGGCCCTCGGTCAGCACCTTGAGGCGCGAGAGGACGACCGAATTCGAGTACTCCCCGGCGAAGTAGCCAATGACGCTCGCGAGGGCGATGCGCGGCATCTGCATCAGGATGTGCTCGTAGTCCGCCTGGAATACCCAGCTCGGCTCCGCGGGTAGGACGCCGATGAGCCATACGTTAAGGGCCATGAAGGCCTGCATGGCCAGTCCCGTCCAGATTACTTTTCGGGATTCCCGGTATCCGTATACCTCGGTAAGCACGTCCCCGAAGATGTAGGAGAACGGGAAAAGAAGGGTGCCCCCGTCAAAAACGAAGGGCCCGATTTGGACCATCTTCGCCGCGAGGACGTTCGATAGGACCAGTACGCCGACAAAGAGTCCGGTGATGACCGGCAAGAAACCATGTTTCTTCAGTTGATTCGTCATGCCGGCATTTTAACGAACGGGGGACGACCGGTCTATCCCGGCCGTCCCCCTTGCCCGCGCGCGTAACGCGCTTAGGCGGTCTTAATCTCGATCTGGCGCGGCTGGCTTTCCGGCCGGCGCGGTATGTCGATCGTCAGGATTCCGTTCTTGAAATTCGCGGAAACCTTGTCCGCCGCGATGTCCTCCGGCAGGGTGAATCGGCGGGCGAAGGAGTTTGTCCGGCGCTCCCGGATCAGGTACTCGACCCCATTCTCCTTCTTGGTCTCCTCTTTCTTGGCGTCCTTAACCGATGATATCGAAAGGACCCGATCCTTTAGGTTGATTTCCACGTCCTTCTCGGTGAGGCCGGGAAGCTCAACGTCCATCACGTAGGCCTCCGGGGTTTCGCGCACGTCGATGCGGGGCAGGTAGGAGGTGTCGGTGGCGAGGGGGGTAAAAACGCCCAGCCCGCGGTCGAATGCGTCGAATACGTCGGTGGCGAAGGAAGGGTTAAAAAGGCTCAGTGCGTTCATGGTAGACCTCCATGCGTTACTCATTCTCGCCCCCGTTTCGGGGGCCGTTCCCGAACTCGGAAACGGGCTGGAAAACCCTGAACCAGGTTTTTCCATCCGCATAAATATAAGCAAGATCCATGCCAACCGAGGTAAACGCCTGGCTTTCTTGTAAGTTATTACTATATAAGAAATTAGCAAATAGGGGGGGGTATTCGACCCATGGTAATGAGTCATTGTATCCTGCTTTACTGTATCGAAATGACCCAAGTAGCGCGCGCTCATCGTGCTAATCGGCTATAATTGCGTCGTTCAGGGTAGTATTTCGCCCCTCACTGGTAAAAGAAGTCTAAAAAAAGTATGATTCGGGGTGATGAACGCCACCTCGGAAGACATGTTGATGGAGTTTTTGCGCGATCGGACCGATCCGTTTTCCTTGCACGAGGTTCTTTCCCTTCTGGGTGAATACCCCTCGCCGCAAGCCTTGGCCGACCTCGCCGATTACCTCATCCTCAACCATTTGGGGTACGTCCTTCCCGGCTCCGGCGACGATGAGGACTTGTGGCTCAGTCGGGCTGGGGTATTCACGGGGCAGTGCTTGGTCATCGAGCCGACGAAGATGGAAACCGGCGCCGGGATATTGGTTCCTGGTTCGCGCTTTCTTCCTTCCTATAATCCTGTATTGTTGCCCAGCGAACTTCGGTTCTTTTTTAAGGGAAAGGAACTCGAACGGACGATTCTCGATTGCACCCCCGAGGAGATGTACGGCTACTACTGGCTCTTCGGCGAGGAATTCGTTCCCCAGTACCTCTCGCTTGATTCTGAAGAAAACGAGCGCCTGTACGCCGAGGCGGATTTCGAGGACCCGGAGAGCGTGGCGATTTGGGCCGTCGACATGGAAGGTATCTACTGGGAGGGGGACTTCGCCGTGACCGGTCGCGTCCTCGCGCGAGTCACGGACTGGGACGACGGATGCTTCGAGCTCGTTCCTCTTCCGCCTGACCAGAACGACCCTCGGTCGCGGGGCGAATGGCTCGAGGTCTTCGAGTCCTCCCTGCTGCATTCCTTCGAGATCGCCGGGCCCTCGGCCAGCATCGAGGAGCAGCTCGCCTTCGCCTACTTCCTCGGTCGGGATAGCCTTTTTGCCCCGCATGCCGCCACCGTCGACGAATTCATCTCGTGGACGCGGAAGGTCGGGATCGAGCCCTACGGCGTCGAGACCCGGCTTTGGCGCGTCGGTGACGAGATACCCCCATTCGAGAGTTGGGGGATGAGCGTCGTCACCGCCCCGCGCTCGGCCCTCGAGATGGCCTTCCTGCACCTTGGGCTTCCCCTATCCGAGGAGGTCTTCGACTCGTACGTGCTCGACGCCCTCTTTCGCAAGGAGTCGAACCCGATCGCCCTCTTGTCGCGGATGCTTCCTCCCTTCCTTAAAGGCGGCGCGATGTGCTCGCCGGCCATCGAGAAAGCCGCCGAGCGGCGGATGGCGGACTTCGCCAGGGATTATAACTGGTTCGCCGACAACGAGGTCGGGCCGCTCCGCTCCCGCTACCTGACCCTGCACGCGGCCCTTTCGCGCTTCATGCTGCTGATGGAGCGGGCGAAAGTTCGGCCCTCGGAGATCCCGGATCGGGGGGCGGTCGTCCTTGGCCAGCTTCTTTCCCATACCGTCTCGGCGCTCGAGACGATCGATTTTGACGAAGAGCGGAACGAGGCGGATATCGTCTCCCTGTACGCCTCGATCGAGGGAATGGAAGATAGCTTTTTCGAGACGAAGACGGCGATACAAAATCTCTTGCCGACCCTTGGCCGCGACGGCTTTTCCGTGATACAACGTGAGGATGAGCCCGATGCATGACGCGGACTTGGTCGCCCGGATGGTTCGGGCGGGCGGGGTGCATTACAACGTCTCGGGGAAAAGCCCGGCCGAGGTTTTCGAGGACGCCGTCGCCCGGCTCGAGTTGCCTTCGGGGGTCATTGCCGCCGATTTGGTGGCCGGGCTTCGCGAGCGCGAGAGCCTGATGACCACCTCGGTGGGGAACGGGATCGCCCTTCCGCATCCCCGCGCTCCCGTAATCCGCGAGGAGCGGGACGAGCGCATCTACGTATGCTTTCTCGATAAGGCGGTGAACTTCGACGCGATGGACGGTAAGCCCGTCTACGTGCTCTTCATCATCCTGTCTACCGGCGCGCAAAGCCACCTCACGGTCCTGTCGCGCCTTTCCTGGCTTTTCCAGCAGCGAGGCTTCGACGAGATCCTGCGCGGCAAGCCGGGAACCGACGAGTTAATCGACGCGATAACGCGGTATAAATAAGGAGTCAACTCATGAGCAACGAACTGGACGCCGTCGCCCTCTCCGTGCGCAGCCTCTCCATGGACGCCATCCAAAAGGCAAACTCGGGACATCCCGGCCTCCCCCTCGGGGCCGCCGAGCTCGCGGCCGTCCTTTACGGCCGGATCCTGAAGCATAACCCGGCGAACCCCGACTGGAAGGACCGTGATCGTTTCGTCCTTTCCGCCGGCCACGGGTCGATGTTTCTCTACTCGATCCTTCACCTCTCCGGCTATGGCGTCCCGCTCGAGGACGTCAAGAATTTCCGGCAGATCGGCTCGAAGTGCCCGGGGCATCCCGAGTACGGGTACACCCCCGGGGTCGAGACCACGACCGGACCCCTCGGCCAGGGCGTGTCCATGGCCGTCGGCATGGCGATCGCGGAGACGATGCTCGCCGCGCGCTTTAACGCGCCCGGCCTCGAGGTCGTCGACCACTACACCTACGCGCTCGTCGGCGAGGGCTGCCTGATGGAGGGCGTCGCCTCCGAGGCGTCGAGCCTCGCCGGGCACCTTAAGCTCGGCAAGCTCATCGTCTTCTACGACGAGAACCGGATCTGCATCGACGGCTCGACCGACATCACCTTCAGCGAGGATATCGCGAAGCGCTACGAGGCCTACGGTTGGCAGGTCCTTCACGGGGACATGTACGACATGGCCGGGATCGAGGGACTCGTCGCAAGTGCGAAGAAGGCTGGGAAGCCCGCCCTCGTCATGCTGAAGTCCGTCATCGGCAAGGGCGCGGCCTCGGTTGCCGGCACCGCGAAGGCCCACGGCGCTCCGATCGGCGCCGAGGGGATCGCGGAGGCGAAGAAGTTGCTCGGGATTGACCCGGCCGCCCAGTTCTACGTCGCCCCCGCCGCCTACGAGTACTTCGCGAAGCGGAAGGGCGAGTTCGCCCGTTCCGAGGCCGAGTGGGACGCCCGCTTTGCCAAGTGGGCCGCCCAGTTCCCCGACCGCAAGGCGCAGTGGGACGAGGCCTTCGCCCCCGGTGGGGTGAGCGCCGCCGCCCTCGCGCGCGCCAAGCTCCCCGAGTTTAAGCCGGGCGAGAGCGTGGCGACCCGCACCGTCTCGAACGCCGCCCTCAACGCCTTCGCAGCCGAGCTCCCCAACCTCGTCGGCGGCTCGGCCGACCTCCAGGGCCCGAACGCCGTCGCGATCAAGGGCGCCGCGCCGTACACCCCTGCCGACCGCTCGGGTCGCTACCTCCACTTCGGCGTGCGCGAGTTCGGCATGGCCGCGGTCGCGAACGGCCTTCAGGTGCACGGCGGCCTCCGCGCCTTCTGCGCGACCTTCCTGATCTTCTCCGATTACCTGCGCCCGGCCCTCCGGCTCTCCGCGCTGATGAAGCAGCCGGTGATCTACGTCCTTACCCACGACTCGATCTACCTCGGCGAGGACGGCCCGACGCACCAGCCTGTCGAGACGATCGCCGCGCTCCGCGCGATCCCGAACGTCCTCGTGCTCAGGCCCGCCGACCCCGAGGAGACGGTGATCGCCTGGCGCATGGCGCTCGCCCGCGCCGACGGCCCGACGTGCCTCGCGCTGACCCGGCAGAACGTGCCCGTCCTCGAGAAGGACGACCCGGACTGGCGGCACACGATGGAGTGCGGGGCCTACGTCGTCAGCAAGGGCGCGGACGTCCCGGACGTCACCGTCCTCGCGACCGGCTCGGAGGTTTCGCTGGCCCTCGAGGCCGCGAAGCTCGCCGGCGGGAAGAAGGTGCGCGTCGTGTCCGTCGTCTCGAAGGAGCTCTTCGAGGCGCAGCCCGCGAAGATCCGCGAGGCGATAGTCGGCGGCCCGAAGGGTTCCGTTCGCGTCGTGACCGTCGAGGCGGGAATTCGAATGGGTTGGGAAGGATGGGTCGCCGATCCGGCCGACTGCCTCTCGATCGAGCGCTTCGGCGAGTCCGGCCCGGCGAACAAGGTCGCCGAGCACCTCGGCCTCACGGCCAAGCGCCTCGCCGAGATCATCTCGCGCTAGAGGTTCTCGGCGCTAATGCGCAGTTCGTTGATTAGGTACAGGACCTCGCGCTTCGCGAGGTCCTTTTTTTCGGAGTAGTCTTCCTCGTCGAACTCGAGCAGGCGGTAGAGCGCGGAGCGCACCTCGTCGAGGCGGTCGTTGAGCCGGCCCATCTCGTGGGAG
>JAKPSR010000110.1 GCA_029571425.1 Spirochaetota bacterium
AGAAGCGCACCCGCGGCCGCTACGTTCTGTTCAACCTGAACGCGGCTCCCGACAAGATCGTGGAGATGGATCGGCAGCTTAAGCTGAACCAAAACCTCCTGACCTTCCTCTTCGTCCGCGTGGACGAGTAACCGGAACGGAAGGAGGCGCGCCATGGCGGACGTAAACCACGTCATTCTGATCGGACGGCTCACCCGCGACGCGGAGCTGAAGTATACCTCCGGCGGCATGGCCGTGTGCAAGTTCGCCATCGCGGTGAACCGGCGCCGGAAGAACGGCGACCAATGGGTCGAGGAAGCCAATTTCTTCGACATCGTGGTCTGGGGCCGTACCGGCGAGACGATTAACCAGTATTTAGTGAAGGGAAAGCAGGTCGCCATCGAGGGCGAGCTGAGGCAAAACCGCTGGGAGCAGGACGGACAGTCCCGCAGCAAGGTCGAGATCATGGCGAATAACGTCCAGCTTCTCGGCGGCGGCGCGGGCGGGCCCGGCGGCTCAGGCGGTTCCGGGTCCTATCAGGGCGGTTCCGCAGGCGGCGGATACGCCTCGGGCGGTTCTGCCCCGTCGGGTGGGTACCAGCGCAGGCCGGATTCGGCCCCGCCGATGGACGAGTCCGGTCCCGCCGATTTTCCCGACGACATCCCATTTTAAGGAGAAACGACTATGTCTGACGAGAAGATGAAAGATATGGAAAACGACATGCAGATGCAGGACGTCATGCGCGACGCCGACGAGCGCGGTGGTCCCGGCGGCCGGAAGGGCAAGATGTTCTTCCGCAAGAAGGTCTGTCGCTTCTGCACCCAGAAGGCGAAGATCGACTATAAGGACGCCGACGGCCTCCGCCGCTACACCACCGAGCGCGGGAAGATCCTTCCCCGCCGGATCACCGGCACCTGCGCGAAGCACTAGCGCCGTCTCGCCCTCGAGATCAAGCGCGCGCGCGCCCTTGCCCTCCTTCCCTACGTCGTTAGCTAAGGCGTGACGGAAGCGCCGGTCAGGCGGCGTCAGGCGGCGTTCGTCTGCGTGGCGGCGGCCTTGGCGGTCGTCGCCCTCGAGTTCGCCCCATTCGTCGCCTTTTTATTTCCGGTTCCCCTTTTCGTCCTCCTTTTTCGGGGCGGAAAGGGGCCGTATCTCGCCGCGGTCGCGCTCGCCTTTGCCCTGGCGACGGCGGTTTCCGCCGCGATGGCGGCGGCCGCGCCCGCAGTGGCTCAGGTTGGAATATCGCCGATCCTTCTCCATGCGGCAGGACCGGCTTTGTTTATCCTACCGTTAGCATGGCTTGGCGCGCCCTCGGTCGGCCGATACCACCGGCGGCTCGCACTCGCCGCCTTGACGGCGGGATGCGGCGGGGTAGGTTTCTTCGCCCTCACCGGGGCGACAACGGAGCTCGCGGCGCAGGTTCGCTCGGTGACCGATTCGATGCTGCCCGCGCTTCGAGAGCTCGTTCCCGAAGGCTTTGAGCGGGATAGCTTCACGGCCCTGTTCTCGCCGGATGCTTTTTTCGACCATGTGTGGGGAGCCTTCCTATCCGGGATACTTCCCTCCCTGATAGTTCTCTACGGTATCTCCTTCGTCCTCGCCTCGCGGGTCTCGCGGACGGGGAAAGCGCGCTTCGCGCGGTTCTCGGCAGACGCCGCCCTTTTTTATCCCCTTGTCTTGGGGATGTGCGGGATCGTGGTCGCCCGGCTCATCGGCTCGCGGCCGATCGAGACCGTCTCGTGGAACCTAACCATCGGCGCCGGCCTTTTCTTCGCGGCCGAGGGATACGGGGTGCTTCTCGCGGTTTTCGACCGCGTGCGCCTCGCGCCGGCCCTTCGAGGGCTCTTGGGCCTCGTGGCCTTCGCGGGCCTCGCCTCGACGGGATCGATTCCCTACGCGGCGGGCGCGCTCGCCGTGCTGGGCGTGATCGACCTCTTCGTGCCGATCCGCCCGCGTCTTTCGCAACGGCAATGACGGTCGCCCTAGGCGGCCGAAGCATAGCACCGCGAGCGGGACTCAACTCCCGGGAACCCGCCCGCGGGGATTTTCTGTAAGAGGAGCTCGACATGAAAGTGATCCTGAACCAGGACGTGAAGCACCTGGGCGAAGAGGGCGACGTTAAGGACGTCGCCAACGGCTACGCGCGGAACTACCTGTTCCCCCGCAACCTCGCCGTCCCCCACAACGAGATTACGCTCGCGTATTTCGAGAGCCGCCGCGCCGAGATCGACGCGAAGAAGGCCGCGAAGCGCGCCGACGCCGCCGGCCTCAAGGAGAAGCTCGAGGCCCTGACCGTGACCCTCGTGATGCCCGCCGGCGCGAATGGCAAGCTCTACGGCGCCGTCACCAACCAGACCGTCGCGGACGAGCTAAAGAAACTCGGGTTCGAGATCGAGCGCAAGCGCATCGAGATCCCCGGCCTGACGATCAAGAGCGTCGGTAAGTACCACGCGACCTGCCGCCTCTACGAGAGCGCGATCGCGGGCATCCAGATCGTGGTCGAGGCCCAGAAGGAAGCCGAGCGCGCCGAGAGCCACAAGGCCGAGCGCTCGAGCCGACGCCACGCCGAGGAAGCCCAAGCGGCCGCAGCCGAGTCCGCCGGCGCCGATGAGGCCCAGTCCGCCGAGTCTACCCAAGCGGCCGCAGCCGAGTAACCGCGACAGTCCATGGCCTTCGCGACGCTGAAAGACAAGGTTCCCCCGCATAACCTGGAGGCCGAGAAGGCCACCTTGGGGGCCTTGCTTCTCGACGCGGAGGCCGTGGGCACCGTCATTCGGTTCCTGCGGCCGGATAACTTCTACTCGCTTCAAAACCAAAAGATATTCGGCGCGATCATATCCCTGTTCAATAAGGGCGAGCGGGCCGACCTCATCACGATAACCGAAGAGCTCAGGCAAACCGGGCTTCTCGACTCGGCGGGCGGGCCCGGCTACGTCGCCGGCCTTACGGACACCGTCCCGACGAGCGCGAACGTCGAGTACTACGCGAAGGTCGTCCTCGAGACCTCGCTCAGGCGCGCACTCCTATCGATCTCCAGCAAGATCGTGCAGGACGCGCACGACGAGTCGGCCGACAGCCGCGCCGTTCTCGAGGACGCGCAGAAACACCTCTTCGAGCTCACCGACGCCAACCAATCCGCGACCTTCAAGACCCCGAAGGACATCATCCCACGGGCGATCGAGGCGATCGAGCGACTATACCACACGCGCGACGCGTTCACCGGGGTCCCGTCCGGCCTCAAGGAACTCGACCAGATGACGAGCGGCTTCCAAAAGTCAGAGCTCATCATCATCGGGGCGCGCCCCTCTGTCGGAAAAACCGCGCTCGCGCTGACGATGGCGGCGCACACGGCGATCAAGGAGAAGATACCCACCGCGTTCTTCTCGCTCGAAATGTCGGACATGCAGCTGATGATGCGCCTTCTCTCGTCCGAGGCCCATATCCCGTCGGAGAACCTCCGCTCGGGCCTTCTCCGGATGAAGGACTTCCAGGACATACAGGACGCCGCCGGCCGTATCTACGACGCCCCGCTTTACATCGTCGACATGCCGAACATGAAGCTCCTCGACCTCCGCGCGATGGCGCGCCGGCTCAGGACGCAGAACGAGGTGCAGATCATCTTCGTCGATTACCTCACCCTGATCACGAGCGAGAACACCCTGATACCGAGGCACGAGCAGATCGCGGAGATATCCCGGTCGCTCAAGAGCCTCGCGCGCGAGCTCAATATCCCCGTCGTCGCCCTCTCGCAGGTTAGGCGCGACGCGGAGGGGAAGATGCCCACCCTCGCGGACATCCGGGAATCCGGCTCAATCGAGCAGGACGCCGACGTCGTCATGTTTCTGCACCGCGAGCGCACGCCGTCGCGCGACGAGAGCGGGCGCGACGTCACCGTCGACACGAAGCTCATCGTCGCCAAGCAGCGAAACGGCCCCATCGGGGACCTCGATATCCTCTTTATCCCGAAATACACGAAATTCGTCTCGAAGGCGAACGGCTAGTCCCTTCCCGGGAACGGTTTCCTCGTCGCGCGCTCGTACCAGGTTACCGAGCCGTCCGAGTTAAGCGTCACCACGAATCGGTCCAGCATCGTCGCGCGGGAGGGCAGGGCACGCCCGCGCTCGAAAGGCCGTTGGTCGCCGCGGCCCCTATCTATCTGTATAAGCGAACCCTTTCCCAGCGTCGTAAGAAGATATCCTGAGTCGCCCGAGACGGTCGCGTGCAGATCCTCGTCGGCGTAGGCCGCGAGGACGCGCACTTTCGCGGCGAGCGGCGCGCTTGGGTCGAAGTCAAGCGTGAACGCCTCGGTGGCGCTCGATCCATCTTCCCGCGCGACGACGGCGACGCCGTCGATGGCGGTATGGCTTCCCGCGACGGGTTTCAGGCTGAAGCAAAGCGCCCCGTCGATCTGAAGGGGAACCGTCTCGCCCGTGCGCGCGTCGATTAGGAGCAGCGGGGACCGGGACCGCGGCGTCGACGACTTCGAGACGACGAGGTGGTGATCGCCCGCTGGAACCGCGTCCTGCAGACCTGCCCCCTCGTAAACGAAGGGACGAGCCGCGCCGGCGAGATCGATGGACACCGCCCTTGCGCGTCCCTCGATGAGCGCCACCTGAGCGTCCCTTACGACGAGCGAGGTGACTGTCTCGCGCGGCTGGTGGATGACGCGGGGCATCGATCCGTCGAGCGGATACATGGTTACCGGCGCCGTGGATCGATCGGACCAGAGGATGACTGCGTCGCCGTCGGGACTGTGGACGATGGAGATGCGATTTCCGGGCACGCCCTCGAGCGCGGGTCGAGGGTCCTCGCCCGGCGCTTCGGCGATGCGTACGGTTCCGGAGCCAAGGGTATACAGGGTCGTCCCGTCGGACGCGATGTCGTCGACGACGGGCGCGCGCGGTCCCGTCAATATGACGGGGGTCGGCGCGTCGCCGTCGATGGCGTCGAGCTTGAGGGCGTAGACGGTGCCGCCGCTGGTGCCGAGCACCAACGCGGACGGGAGCGAAAGCGCCGAGGTGACGGTCTCGCCAGGCTCGAGCGAGAAGGGCGCGCTGCCCCAATCGCCGCGCCTGACCCTCCAGGACGACGGGGAGGGAAGCGCCTCGATCCACACCGGCTCGGGATCGGTTATCGCCGACGCGAAGACGGCGGCGCCCGATTCGTGCCGCGCGACCCGTTTACCGCTCGTCGCGTCGACGACGAGGACAGCCCCGTCCCGCCAGCCGGCGATCCAGCGGTTGTTGCGAACGAGCACGGGATTCGAGAGGTCGCGTTCCCCATCGTACCGGGCGCGCGCCGCGCGGGAGCCTAGGTCCGTGTAGGTGATTCGCCCGGACGGGCCGAAGGTAATCATGCTCGACTCCGACGCGCCCGTCACCGCGAGGGTAACGACGCCTGGGGACTCGGCGAGCGCGGGGCCTGCTTCGTCGCCGCTCGCGTCTAGGATGACGATGCCCGCGAGTGAGGTGTTTCCGATCATGAGCATGCGACCGCGGGC
>JAKPSR010000201.1 GCA_029571425.1 Spirochaetota bacterium
ACGTACTTGAATTCCCTTCCGCATTTGGGGCAGGCCTTAAGCCCTTCGAGCTTTATGCCCATCTCCCTGCATCCGGGACAGAAACCGAACTTGTCGTCGACGGTGATGATGTGGTTCTGTATCTCGGCCAGGTCGACCTCGCTCCAGATTCGTATGTGGTCCATTGTCGGTACGTTCCTCCATCGCGCCGTCCTTCCATTCCGGGCGTTTGCATCAGTATGGTGCGGGCGGCCGTCTTTTGCAATTACTATTTGCTCCTCGGGGGGCCCCATAAGCACTTGACAGGAGTCGAAGCGCCTCATAGGGTGCGGTATGCGGCGAAAGACCGATAAACGAAACATGATACGGATAGGGACGCGCGGGAGCGATCTCGCACTCTGGCAGGCGAACCACGTCGCCGACCTCATAGGACGGGACCGCGCGCGCATCGTTGTGATCAAGACGAAAGGTGACCGGATCCAGAACGTCTCCTTCGATAAAATGGAGGGGAAGGGTTTCTTCACCAAGGAGATCGAGGACGCCCTGCTGGGGCGCGAGATCGACGTCGCGGTGCATTCCATGAAGGACCTGCCGACCGAACATACGCATGGGCTGACCATCGCCGCGGTCATCAAGCGGGAGGACCCCTCGGACGTTCTCCTCGTGCGGGCGGAGCGTTACCTCGAGGGGAACGACCTTCCGCTCGCCGATGGCGCGATCGTCGGCACGAGCTCGCTTCGCCGCGCCGCTCAGTTGCGCAACATCATGCCCTCGCTCGAGATCCGGCCGCTCAGGGGGAACGTGCCGACCCGCATCCGCCGCCTGCGCGAGGGGAGGTTCGACGCGATCGTCCTCGCCCGGGCGGGAATGGCCCGCCTCGGACTCGATACCTACGGGCTGGTTGAGTTCACTCTGCCTTACAGCTATTTTCTTCCGGCCCCCGCGCAGGGAGCGCTCGCGGTCCAGGTGCGCGCGGACGACGGCGAACTGTACGGAATAGTCGGCGGTTTAAACGATCCGGAGACAGAAGCCTCGGTCGAGGCCGAGCGCCGCTTCCTCGAACACTTCGGCGGGGGGTGCCATGTGCCCCTGGGCGCGCTCGCCTATCGCTCGGGTGACGTGCTGCACCTTTCCGGCCTCGTGGCCTCGGTTGACGGGAAGCGGTTGATACGGAAGTCGATCGACGGCGGAGATCCGGCGCTGGTCGGGCGCCGGCTGGCGGAAATGCTCAAGGAGGAGGGGGCCGACGATCTGCTATGAAAAAAGGCATGGTATACCTTGCGGGCGCCGGACCTGGCGACCCGGAACTCCTGACGCTCAAGGCGCTCGACGCTCTCAAGCGCGCCGATTGCGTGGTGTACGATTATCTCGCCAGTCCCGCTCTCGTGAACGCGCTCGATTGCGAGAAGATATATGTCGGCAAGCAGGGCGGGGATCACACACTCTCGCAGACGGAGATAAACGAGCTCATAGTGCGCAAGGCGCGCGAAGGAAAGACGGTCGTACGCCTGAAGGGGGGCGATCCGTTTATCTTCGGCCGCGG
>JAKPSR010000130.1 GCA_029571425.1 Spirochaetota bacterium
ATCATGGACGGCAACGGGCGATGGGCGCGCATGAAGGGGCAACCACGCACCGCCGGCCACCGCGAGGGGCTTGAGGTCGCGAAACGCGTGGTCAAGGCGGCGAGCGACATGGGCATACCGTTCGTGACGCTGTACACATTCTCCACCGAGAACTGGAAGCGCGCGGAGGACGAAGTCGGCTTTCTGATGGGCTTGATCAAGGGACACCTCCGCGCCGAGCTCGCCTTCTACAGCGAGAACCAAATCAGGGTGCTGCACGCCGGCGACCTCGCGGGCCTCCCCGCCGAGATAGCCGCCGAGATCCGCTCGACGGCCGATGAGACCGCCCATTTCACGGGCACGACGGTCGTCCTCGCGATCAACTACGGCGGGCGCGACGAGATCGTCCGCGCGCTCAGGCGCGTTCCGCAAAACGAGGCGCAGACCCTCACCGAGAGCGGCCTTCGCGCCTATCTCGACGTGCCGGACATGCCCGACGTGGACCTCTTGATCCGCACGGGCGGCGAGCGGCGAATCAGCAACTTCCTCCTCTGGCAGTCGGCATACGCCGAACTCTACTTCAGCGACGCGCTCTGGCCCGACTGGACGGCGGACGACCTAAGAAAGGCCATCGAAGACTATAAGACGCGCGATCGACGATACGGCGGTGTTAAATGAAGAAACTCATCGAGCGGCTCCTTTTGTTTTTCGTCGGCCTACCCCTGATCGTGGCGTCGGTGTTCTTCCTCCCTCACTATAACTACCTGTTCCTGCACATCGAGATACTCCTCGCCTCCCTCTTCGCCGTGCTCGAGACGCGCGACATCCTCTCGCGCCGGCTTCCGGTGCCGAATCTCGCGGTCTCGCTCGCGATCGGGCTCTTGATCCCCCTCGCTTCTTTTAGCTACGCGGTCTTCGACCTTCCGTACCGGGTCATCACCTCGGCCATCGCGATCAGCGCCGCGCTGATCCTCTGCGTCGAGATCGTGACGAGCCGAAAGGGCGAGTTCTCCGATTCAATCGGCCGCCTCGCCTCATCGTTCGCCATCCTGATGTACCCGGGCTACCTGGTGATGTACCTCGCGATCATGACCGTTCGGGACCACGCGGGCGTCGCCTTAAGCCTTTTCTTCCTGATGGTCTTCGGGTGCGACTCCATCGCCTGGTTCTTCGGCATGCTGTTCGGCAAGGGAAACCGCGGGGTCTTCGCTGCGAGCCCGAACAAGAGCGTCGCCGGATTCGTGGGCGGGATCGTCGGATCGATGGCGGCGGGAGTGGGCGCGTACATGCTCTTCCCCGACGTGTTCGGCCGCTCCCTTCCGCGCGTGCTCCTCCTTGGGTTGTTGACCGCCTGCGCGTCCATCGTCGGCGACCTGGTCGAGTCGGTGATGAAGCGGTCGGCGTCGATGAAGGATTCGGGCGTCGTGATCCCGGGCCGCGGGGGAATCCTGGACAGCATCGACTCGGTCCTCCTCGCGGCCCCCGTCTACTACATCCTCTGCGACTTCCTTTTCGGCATATGAGCGACCGAGATATCCCCCGCCGCAAGCGCGTTATCGTACTCGGCGCCACCGGTTCGATCGGCGCAAGCGGTCTCGACATAATCAGGAACGACCCCGGGCGATTCGAAATCGTCGGGCTCTCCGCGCACCGAAACCGAGAGGCGCTCGCCTCCCTCGCCCGCGAGTTCGGCGTGAGCGAGCCCATTCTCTCCTCCGAGGGCGAGGCGCCCTTGCTCGAGATGATCAAGCGCACCAAGGCGGACGTCGTGCTTAACGGCATCGCCGGGTCGAGCGGACTTCGCCCCTCGATCGCCGCCCTCGAGTCGGGAAAGGACCTCGCCCTCGCGAATAAGGAAACGATCGTGATGGCGGGCCCGCTCGTCCGCGACCTCGCGAAGCGAGCGCAGGCGCGCATCCTCCCCGTCGATTCGGAGCATTCCGCGGTATTCGCGCTCATCGAGGCGCACGGCAGCGACGCCGTCGCCGAGGTCGTGCTCACCGCCTCGGGCGGGCCCTTCCGCTCCTGGGACCGGGAACGCCTCGCTCGCGTGCGCGCCGCCGACGCCCTCCGCCACCCGACCTGGTCGATGGGCCCGAAAATCACGGTAGACTCGGCCTCGCTCGCCAATAAGGGCCTCGAGGTCATCGA